>JAFWXB010000336.1 GCA_017523185.1 Lachnospiraceae bacterium
AAAGCAGTCAAATACTCGTCGAGTTCGCTCTTTTTAGCAAATGCTGTTCCATAAATTCTTTGAAGTCTTGCCTTTTCAGAATCTCCTCTCCAATATGCCATAGAAGAAGATAATAATTTATATGCTTTTACACCTTTTGTATTCATAAGATGTGGACCTGCACAAAGGTCTACAAATCCACCTTGGTCATAGAATGAAATTTCTGCATCTTCCGGAAGTGCTTCAATTAATTCTACTTTGTATGGTTCTTCTTTTTCTTTCATAAGTGCAATTGCTTCATTTCTTGGAAGACTAAATCTTGTAATTGCATGACCTTCTTTGATAATCTTCTTCATTTCAGCTTCAATCTTATCTAAATCTTCTCTTGTAAACGGATTGGAATCAAAATCATAGTAAAAACCATCTTCAATTGCCGGTCCAATTGTTACTTTTGCATTTGGATAAAGATTTTTAACTGCTTGTGCTAAAATATGAGAAGCTGTATGACGAATTACCTGTAAACCAGCTTTATCAGAAACCGTTACAATATTTAATTCGCAATCTTCACTAATTACAGTTCTTAAATCTACAATTTCTCCATTGAGTTCTCCTGCACACGCTACACGTGCAAGTCCTTCACTAATATCTGTTGCGATATCATATACACTTTTGGCTTCACTATACTCTTTTATAGAGCCATCTTTTAATGTAATCTTCATAATACTCTCTCCTTTTTTACTTTTATTTTTTATAAAATATATATATTTTTTGATTATTTCTATAAAAAATAATAGAAATAAAAAACCGGATACTATAACAAATTGTTATAATATCCGGGACGATACTTAATATATTCGTGGTTCCACCCGATTTTATTTCTGAATATCAAATTTTAATAAGACACCATTCTTCATAAATATAAATAGCAACTTCAAATCTGCAAAAATAAGCATTTATAAGATATAACCCATTCTACCTGATTGGTTAATTGTATTTATTCTTTATTTCAGATATCTATAAAAACTTTATTCAGAAACCTCTTTTGACGATAACGGTGTCACCGGGTTTGATTAGAACCACTCTGAGTTGGTCTTCGGTTACTTCCTGCAAAGATACTTTCACCACGACTTTGTCGGCATCTCTCTCTGATACATTTCATAACGTACTCGTCTCATCTACGTTTTAAAATATTTATTTTTCAAAATTTTCTTAATTAGATTAAACTGATTTTAGTACATTTTAAAGATTTTGTCCAGTAATTTTTGTATTTTCTTGATATAAACTCAAAACTGTTTTAACGATTTTCCATAACAAGACGGTCCATAACACGAACCAATTATACAACTTCCTGTTTTACTAATTGTGAATCTACACCTAACTTTTTGCCTTTTTTAAGCATATCATCATTTACCATGGAAGTATAAATAATAATTGGAATTGTACTTGTTTCTTTTTCGGCTTTCATCTTCTTAATAAGATTAAATCCATCCATAATTGGCATTTCAATATCGGTAATGACACATCTTATATTATCTCGCAATGTACCTTCTCTCATAAATGTCTTCATAAAATTCCATGCCTGTTGTCCATTTTCTGCATGAATCAATCTGTGATAACCTGCTTGTTTCAATGCATCTAAAAGAAGTTTATTCATAAGAGAAGAATCTTCTACTACTAATACGGAAATCTCATTATATTCTCTATCTCCTAGTTTATCCATATCATTAATTTTAATTCCGATTTCCGGATTAATATCTGCCATTAATGTTTCAAAATCAGGAATAACCATTAAACGATTAGCAACTTTAACTACACCTGTTATATTTCCATTATCATATGATGATGATGTAGCTTCCGGTATCATAATATCTTTCCATGCAATGCGATGAATTCCAACAACTTCATCTACATGAAATGCAATATTCAAATTGTTAAAATTTGTTAAAATATACTTTCCTTTTTTTTCGGATTCCCCAATTCCTAAACAAATCTTCAAATCTACTGCTGTAATCATGGTATCTCTTGGCATAAATACTCCTTCAATACCAGGATGTGTTTTCGGCATTGGTGTAATTGGATGATATTCAATAATTTCTCGAACTTTTCCAATGTTAATTCCAAATGCTTTTCCATCTAATCTAAACTCTAAAACTTCAATCTGATTCATTTGATTTTGTTCTACAGTTGTTTCTAAAACCTTTGTATCTGCCATATCTTATCTCCCTGCATAAAAATCTTTTTATTTCTTATACAGCTTCACTTTCTTAAAATAACTTAAATCTCTTTACTAAGCTATCTAATTCTTCTGCTCGTTCTGCTAATTGTCCACTAATTGCAGAACATTCTTCAGATGCTGCTGCATTTTGTTGTGTTACACCGGAAATTTGTTCAATACCGGTTTCAATTTGGGTTAAAGAATATGCCTGACTCTTTGCAGATTCACTTGCATTTTTAACAATTGTTGCAAATTCTTGCATTTGTCCAATAATTTTTTGGAATGCTGCTGCTGCCGATTCTGTAACCTCATTTCCTTTTTCAATTTCTTCTATTGTTTTACTAATAAGATTTTTTGTATTTACTGCTGCATGAGCACTATCTGTTGCAAGTTTTCCGATTTGGTCAGCTACAACTGCAAATCCACGTCCTGCTTCTCCTGCTCTTGCTGCTTCAATAGATGCATTTAAAGATAAGAGATTTGTCTGTGATGCAATATCTTCAATTGTAGTAATAATTTTAACAATTTCATCTGAAATTTCTTTAATTTGAAGCATTTCTTGCTGT
>JAFWXB010000035.1 GCA_017523185.1 Lachnospiraceae bacterium
AATTAAACATAAAACTTTCCGATATTATAGAACAAAATATTGATACATCTGAGTATATAATTTCTGAAATTTGTGAAAGAAATATAAAAACATTTATCGAAAAGAAACAGATAGAAGTAACTCCATTTACGTTAGCGTATGATATTCGTCCATCTCGATGTCATTTTGTAAAAGGAGATATATCGAACTGTTTAACTGCCAAAATGGGAACAGGTGGAAGTAATGTTGCAGTTGTTATAGCACAAAACAGAAAATTAACAGAACGAGAATGTTTAAGATTAATGGGATTTCCAGAATCGTATAAGATTGGAAAAGGATATCAAGCCTATAAACAGATAGGAAATAGTGTTGTGGTTCCTGTTATTTGCAGTCTTGCAGAAGAATTAGTAAAAGTGTGTGGATTAAAAGATATTTCATATAATACGAACGCTTAATGAGTATGCATAGAGCGAAAATGCGAATTTTTTAAATAATAAGATTATGATATGGTTAAGTGGACATTCGCAATTCGTTTTTATTATGGTTCTAGCAGAAGGAGCATTTTGTAATTTGTTTTATTAAACAAAAAGGCTTTCATTTTTCTAATATATTATTATAATGAAAGCCTTTAAAATTGTATTCATTATTTTGATTATTGGAATAATATTTGTTATTGATAAAATGCAAAAAATTCATAAAAATACGCTGATTTCTCTGTTCTAGCAAGAAATTTATTTTCATAATTAAAAATCATTAAGGTTTTAATATAATGGTATAGTCGCCTTTTGAACGACCGGAACCGGTTGTCACAGTAAATGGAATGGTTGTTAATTCCGATAAATCATTTCCATGATAGAAATAAAATGCTGTGTAAGGTTCTTCATATAAGTTAATACCATTAAAGATTTTCTTTTGTAAATCGGAAGATTCTTCTATAATTCGTTTAATTTCGGCGCAGGAATCATTTTTAATAGCTTTACATATCTCTTGGTTTAAATAGAAATTAAGATTTCCATTTGTAAACTTATGAAAATAAGTAGTCATTTGTTGTATCGAAGATTTCCAGCCTGTAATTAAATCAAGGTTTTTTTCTAATTCCGTTTCTCTCATACAAAATAAAGATGCTCCTGCACCTAGTTCGTAAGAACCAAATAATGTTTGAAAAGAGTTTGGTCCCATTTTTAGGATTTGAAAATTTTTTGAAGTAGTCATTTTTACGGAAACGCCTGAAAATGGTATTTTTTTATAAGGAATTTTATTCTTTGTAAGGATTTCTTCCGATAAATAGTAGTCATTATCTTCTAATAGTGTGCTTACATCAAAATCAATATTTGCTAAATAACAATCAGAACGTGTAAATACTTTTTTTCCACTTAATTGAGACATTTGTTTTGTAGTAACTCGAATCATCCATACATTTTGATATTCTGTAAAATGTGATAAATATTGTTTGAAGTTATTTTTGTCAGAATTAAATTTTGCAACAAATTTAATTTCATCAATATCTCCGTCATGTGTTCCTTTATACATTAATCATTTTCCTTTCTGATTTTTTCTAAATCTTTTGTTAAACTTCCCCATTTTACTTGCATTACATATCTTCTGTCAGGGTGTTTCGCTTCTCGTTTTTCATCTCTGCCCCATACTTGGTAAGTGAGTGGACCAAAATGGACAGCGTTAGCAGAAAAATTATTATTTTTTATATAATTTATAATTTCTTCACGTGAAGCCCATAAACCTGAATCAATTGTACCATGATATATTACATCAACAGAAAGTGTTCCTATATTACCTATAAATAAAAATCTATCTAAAAGCAAAGAAAGATATGTCCATTGATTAAATACAGTATTTAATTCAGAAATTTCTTTTGCATATCGTGTTTTACATTGCGTTGCATTATAACGAATTTCTCCTGTATTATTTGTAGTGTCATCTCCGTAATGAAATATTTTTAAATTGTTTAAAGTTGTTGTACCAAGCATTTGGAAAATCACAGGAAAGAAAACATCAATTTTTTCCTGATGTACACTATTTCCGGCCCCTTTTTTAATACTAACATATTTTTCAATGCCATTGTGTTTGATACATAAATCGGGTTTTACCTGTCCTCCTTTTTTCTCTGCAAAAAAAGGGAGAGATGGATTTAAATCAGAACCAAATACAAAGGATAAAAAAGATTTGATATTTGTATTATATGTATGAAATGTTTGTGTATTGATATAGTTTCTTAATATTTCTTCATTGATAAGACCATCGTTCATAAGTGTTTCTCCTAAGCCAAACAGATATTTATACTTTTATTGTTGTAATACATTATTTTCCGGTAGTAAAGTTTTTTTAAAATTGTTCCAATCATTATCTTCTTGTGCAAAATCATTCCATTTATTTTCCATAAGTGTAATAAATTTCTTTTTTGTAATATTCGTATCAAAGCCAATAGATGCTAAATAAATTTTTCGTTCTTTTGCTTTAAACGAGTTCCAAATTTCTTCAATTTCATTTGGAAAAAATTCTCCAACATGACCGATTTTAGTGATTATTTCGTACATATTTGAATTAGCAGAAGTTGTAGAGGTTTCGATTACTTTTCCTAAGCAGCCTTCTTTTGCACCATCTACATAAATCAAATCGCCAATTTCAAAATCACCTAAATACCAATAAGAGCGATTATCTTCAAAACGAACTTTGCAACTAGGTTGTGTTTTTTCTTCCTTTATGGTAATCATATTGTCTATGATTTCGTATTCCATATCGTAATCACGTCCACGTTTGATATGTAATTCTTTTGGACATTCGTCAAAGATTTGTTTTCCTTTATTATAATGTACATAGGAAGCATAACAACAATCGTCAATATCTTTGGAATTACAGAAAATTTCACAATTTAATAAAATGGATTTGTCTTGTAGTGTATAATTCCAACCATCTCCATCTTCAATCTTGTTGAGTTCTTCTTCTGTGAAAGGTTTGATATCCTTTACTTTTTCTGTATAACAATCAACACTCCATTTACAAGCACCTAAAAAAATGAGTGTAAAATCAGATTCTGTTCCTTCACTATAAAGTTCTTCTTTCTCCCAACTATACAAAGGCATCATATGAACTAATTTATGACAAGCAGTTTGTGTACCTTTGACTTTAATTTTGTATAAACAAATATTTGCCATGTGGTTTTCCTTTCCGTTTAAAGTTTGAATGATTTATTAAATAATGATTATGTATTAGAATTTATGCATATTTATTGTAATTCTAATGTTTATAATTATATCATAATGATTTGTTTTTTACAAGAACAAATGTTTGGATAGACAATTGCTTGTGAAAAATCGTATTTGTTAAGCAAATATTCAAAATTTACGTTTGCTATTTATTCATAATTGAATAGTTGTTTTTAAAGTTCGTTTGCTTAAATAATGAGAAGAAGAATTTTAGAAAAAGTAGTGCTTTTTTTATTATGAAGTATATAATAAAAAAGAAATAACTGAAAGGAACATTTTATTTTATGAAAAAGAAGTGGATATTATTTTTTCTTTCTACAATTATATGTGGAAATTTATTTGCTTGTAATATTTTGCAAGAGAGTAATAGTGAATCAAATATAGAACATACACAAATTGATTCAGAACAGAATCATACATCAGAAGACGATATACAAACAGATTCAGAGCAAAATAATACATTACAAGAAAATACAGAGGATAATGAAAATGTTTATGATTTAAAATCATATGGAACACTTACATCAAAAGAACAAAAGTTTTTCGCGAAAGAAAGTGAGCAATTAGTATATTTTTATACAATAGAAGAATTTTTTTTCAATGATACGGTTCTAAATGCATCTTTAATCAATGAAATATTACAAAATATATATCAGACATATGAACAGGAATGTATGGAAACAGCAGAACTATATCAAATAGACCAAGAGGATATGGAAACATCAGATACAATTCCTTATGATTCTTTGTGTATGATGTCAATAGAATATGTAGGCGAGGATTATATTAGTATTTTATATAATGATGTTTCTTATATGGGTGGAGCACATCCATACTCAAGATTTGACGGAATTACCATAGATTGTAAAACAGGAAAAGAAGTGTTGGCTTTGGAATTTTTTGATAAAAGTGAGGAAGATATTTTGATTCAAATAAGTAATAAAATGGGATTAGATGTTATTGCAACATGGGAAGATATTGATTTTTATTTGACAGATACGGAAATTGTATTTTTTTATCATATGCCGAATTTTTGGGAAGATGTGGTATTGCCAAGAGAATCATAGAGAAGAAGTATGGAGAATAAATATGCATTTTGTCGTTTTTTGTAGAAAATCTCTTGACGATTTGTATAAAATAATGCAAACTATTAGATGTAGAGATAAAAACTAGATTATGAGGTGTTAGTTATGGTACAAATTATTACGGATTCTTCTACATTATATACGATAGAAGAAGGAAAAAAATTAGGATTTGAAGTATTACCTCTTTGTGTAAGTATTGGGGATTTAGAGGGCAGAGATTTGTCAATTGATATGGATGATTTTTATGCTAGAATTGAAAAAGGGGAAGTTCCACGTTCTTCGCAACCTCCGATTGGAGAAGTAATGGATGTATATGAAAAATACAGTCAAGATGAAATCATCAATATAGCTATGGCAGATGGTCTTTCAGGTACATATCAGAGTGCTTGTGGTGCAAGAGAAATGGCTGATAATAAAGAAAAAATTACAGTTATTAATACAAAAACATTATGTGGCCCACATCGATATTTGGCAGAAAAAGCACAGCAAATGAAAATGGAAGGTTTTTCAGCAAAAGAGATTGTTGCTTTAGCTGGAAAGATTATTAACGAACATATTAACTTGTTTATGGATATGTCAGAAACATTTGCAGGAAT
>JAFWXB010000337.1 GCA_017523185.1 Lachnospiraceae bacterium
AGCATGTTGTGCAATAACAACCGATTGTTGTGCTTCTAATGCACTCTTTTCCATACTATGTGTCATATCTTCAATTACTTCTACAAGTTCAGTAACTTGACCTGCTTGTTTCGTATTTCCATCTGCTAAATCTTGTGCTGCACTTGCAAGCTGTTCTGAACCTGCATCTATTTGATTAGATACTTCTTTTAATGTATGTAATGTTTCACGCATTTTTTCGCCAATACTTACTAACGAATCTTTAATTTCTACAAATGCACCAACATATTCTTTTTCAATAGAAAACTTATAATTTCCCTCACTCATTTGTCCCAAAATACTAGATACTTCTCCTATCATATCGCTCATATTTCGTTTCATAAAAGCAATAGCACTTACCATTACACCTACTTCTGTTTCATCTTGTTGTAACTCTAATTTCTTCGTAAAATCTCCATTTGCAAGATATCCCATTTGTTCAGAAACTTTTACAATTGACTCTAATAATTCTTTTTCGGAAAAGTTAATACATTTCATAACTCTAATACCTACATATATAAAAGAAAGAACAGAAAGAATCTGAGCAATAAACTGTAATATAAGACAATTTGCAGTTGTATTTTCCATTCTTGTTTGAATAAGTCCAATTGTTTTATCCGTTAAATCATTAATTTGGTCTATAGTTTCTTCATATTGTTCACTAAATACCTGGTCTCTTGCTGCTGCTAAATTGCCATTTTTCACTTGTTGCATAGAAGCTTCTTCTAATGGCACTAATCCATTTGATAAATTTGCAATGCTATTTAAACCATTCCATTCATCTTCTTTTAAACCAATTTCTTCTAAAATGGCAATTGCATTATCACGATTCTTATCTTCATTCAACTCTTTCATATAATCTTCATAATATTGGTCGTTCCCTGTTACTGCATACGACTGAACAGCATAAGTAAGAGCTTTAGAACCTAAACGATATTGATTTAATGCTTTACTTGCCTCTAATTGTTGATTTTTAGCAGATGACATAATATAACTTGTTGCAATGGATACTATCAACAATACTAATCCTATTGCCATTGTAGTAATCGCACTTTTTCGCAACGCTTCTAATTGTGCCCTTTGGCCTTTTGATGTTTTTTGTCCTTTCAATTCATTTTTTCTTTTTTCTCTTGTACCACTTTTCATCATCAATTCCCCCCTTGTACAAAATTTGTACATTGATATATTATATTGCTACCTTATAAGGTTTTATAAAAAATATTAATTTTTGATTTCTATACTTCATTAAACATCTATTTTTTAACTTTATAACGGTAAAGCAATACAACATTTATACCTTATTTTACCTCTATTTTTAATAATTTTCAATATAAAAAGGGAAATTGCGTGAACTTTTCTTCGTATTTATAAATAAATCAAACAATTTATATAATAAAAATTACATTTTTCTAAACTTATAAATAATAACATATTTTTTCTAAAAACCCCTTGCATTTCCAAAAAAATATGTTATTATTTTGATATATGGCTCGTTGGTCAAGAGGTCAAGACGTCGCCCTCTCACGGCGAAAACACGGGTTCGATTCCCGTACGAGCTGTTGACTGTTTATAAAAACAGCCCAACCCGAAAAAACACCACTTTTTAAAAAAAGTGGTGTTTTTTATTTAATCTTCATATCCATTTGGATTATTTTTTTGCCATCTCCAAGCATCTTCACACATTTCACGAATTCCAAATTGTGCTTCCCAACCTAATTCTGCTTTTGCTTTTGCAGGGTCACAATAACAAGTTGCAATATCCCCAGGTCTTCTATCTTTAATCACATATGGAATTGTAATATCGTTTGCAGATTCAAAATTCTTTACAATATCAAGAACACTATAACCATGTCCTGTACCTAAATTATAAATACATAAACCTGCTTTTTCTTCAATCTTCTTTAATGCCTTTACATGACCTAATGCAAGGTCTACTACATGAATATAATCACGAACGCCAGTTCCATCAGGAGTATCATAATCATTTCCAAATACACCAAGTTCTTTCAATTTTCCAACAGCAACTTGTGTTACATATGGCATTAAATTGTTTGGAATACCATTTGGATTTTCTCCCATTGTACCGCTTTTATGTGCACCAATCGGATTAAAGTAACGAAGAAGTATCACATTCCATGTATTATCTGCTTTCTGAATATCCATAAGCATCTGTTCTAACATAGATTTTGTCCAACCATACGGATTTGTACATTGTCCCTTTGGACATTCTTCTGTAATCGGAATCTGTACAGGGTCACCATACACAGTTGCAGAAGATGAAAAAATAATATTTTTACAATTATGTTGTTTCATAACATCTACAAGTGTTAATGTACCTGTTACATTATTGTGATAATATTCCCATGGTTTTGCCACAGATTCTCCAACTGCTTTTAATCCTGCAAAATGAATACAACTATCAATAGATTCTGTTTCAAAAATGGTATGTAAAATTTCTCTATCTAAAATATCACCTTTATAAAAGGTAACTTTTTTTCCTGTTAAAGCCTCTACTCTTTCCAAAGATTTTTCAGAAGAATTAGACAAATTATCTAACACAACAACATCATATCCTGCCTCTAATAATTCTACACATGTGTGACTGCCAATATAACCGGCACCACCGGTAACTAAAATAGCCATAATAAACGCTCCTTTCTTGTATTTTTAAAATGAATAACTTTGAGTAAGAGTTTATCCTAAAAAATGGAATTTGTACAGAGGAAAATAGTAGTTTTTATATAAACAAAATGATTTTAAATATGCACAAAATAATAAGAAACATTAGCATATAATACTATCTGCTTTTTTTCTCAATAAATTTATATAAGTTTTTATCCCATATATACTAATACTTCCACATAAATATATCACATAACCCAATACTCCACCTAATGTATTATGAAAGATATCATCAAACTCAAATAGTCCTTTTTTCATAAACAATTGTAATACTTCAATTGTGAGTGATGTCACAAATGATAACAAAATAACTATTTTTCCTACTTTATTATAATATTTCCAAATATGCTTTTCGATAACGGTATTTATTTATCTCCTCATAATAATTGGTAACAAAATTCCCATAGGCATTAACATAACTATATTCAAGATATTTTCCCAAAAAAGTCCATGTTGCCAAAATACTATCCAACTTGCATCTTCTTTTATTTGTTTATATGACCAAAAAGGAAGTAATTCATATTGATAATATGTCTTTGTCATTCTTGAAAATACCGTGGATACAAAAACTAAAAATAAATATGCCACTAACAATGTTAATGCAATTGATGGAACAATAGAAATTATTTCATGTTGACTGGATTTATTATTTTTTTGAATAAATAGGACAAATATCATTATTACCATAAATATAATAGCTATCTTATAATATATACGGTCAATATTAAGACTTGCTGATATGGCTAAATGTATATATTTAAAATACTGTTGCACTTGTTACTCCTTACTATATTTCATAATACAATTTTAACTTTGAATTTCCCATAATTAAAATTACAGGCGTTTGACTATCTCTATCAGATAATTATTATTGCTGAACTTCTACTACTTCTTCTCTTTTTACTATAAATTCATCAACAGACATTTTTGCCATTTTAGCAGCATCTTCAATAGATAAAATTCCCTCTGATACTAACTCAATAAGTTGTACAATTCTTCCTTGTTGTAAACCTTGTTCTAAACCTTGTTCTAAACCCTGTTCTAAGCCTTGCTGTAAACCTTGTTCTAAGCCTTGTTCTAAACCCTGTTCTAAGCCTTGCTGTAAACCTCGTTTTAAAGCTTGTTCAATATAATATTCACTTAAATTACACATTTCCTCCACCTCCTGTGATAATTTCTGATTCATTGGAATTCCGTACTCTGTTTCTAAAACTTTTTTCTTACTTTGACTATTTAAAGTTTCATCTAATAATACAGTCAACATTTTTAATAACTCATTTTCTGTTTTATTAACATCATGTTCCTTACTAAGACAAATCATAACCACTCTTAATAAATCATAACGTGTTTGTTTTTCATTTTTTCCAACTAAATGTCTTCTATCTACATAATATTCATCTATGGTATTTTCTGCATTTTTTGAAGTATCCATACAAATCCATATGGAATATACTTTCTTTATATTATCATACTTTACTTTATCATCTGTTGCAACGGAAAATTCAGTTGACAATTGAGAAGACAATAATCTTGCACAGTAAAAAATGGCTCTTGTTACAATATCATATCCTGGATAAAAAGATTTTTGAGCCTCAATATTAATAATAATCTTTATAAATTTATTTATATCTTTTTCAATCGGAATTTTAACAAAAAATTTAATATCAAAATAAATAGTTCCTTCTCTTTCTACGCTATCCTCTTGTGATAATCCACTAATTTTTTCTGCATTTGTTTTCCCTGGCAAAATTTCCGTCTGGCTAATTTCAGGTTCTCCTTCTATACATTGTATAATATGCTCATACTGCATATTTTTAAATTCTTCTACTGTATAAAAAAGAATTTTTGCTAAAATTGACTTATTTGCTAAAACCTGTTTTATCTGTCTATCAAATTTAATCTTATCTTTCGCAATATCAATATCATTTGCTAATTGTGTTTGACGTATCAATATACCACCTACTTTCTCTTTTATTTTTCTTATTTTACTATACCAAACAGCAACTATATTCTGCAATAGAAAGAAACAAAATTTTTTTATATTATTTACTATTTTATTTTTAAAAAAGTCGACAAAAGTCGTTTTATATTTCTTGTATTCGTTATTCTCTCGTTTTAGGCTATTTATAAAGATTAATTACTGGAGGATAAACCATATGAACTACCAAATATTTGTCAAATCTCTTTTTCAAAATTTAGGTTTCAAAAAAACTTACAAAGGCACTAAATATATCGCCTATATCTTAGAACTTCTTTCCGAAGATGAGTCCAGCATTGAAATGGTTACAAAACGATTATACATAGGTACAGCAGAAAAATATAAAACTTATTGGACTTGTGTAGAAAAAAATATTAGAAAAGTTATTTCTATGTTATGGGAAATTCCTGAAAACAAAACATTTTTTGAAAAACTTTTAGGTAGTGAAAATTTAGAGAAAAAGCCTACAAATAAAGATTTTATATTTGCTCTTTATCAATATACAAAAGCAGAATGTTCTTATTCTGAAACAACTACAGATTATTACATAGATTGTATTTGTCCTAAAACCGGAAAAATATGTAATACTTGTGTTGAACTGACGAAACATATTGTTGAGAAATATGAAAAAGAGAGATTGAAATAAGAGATTTATAATGATGTAGGAATGAAAAAAGGAACTGTTTCTTTAACGAATAAAAATTCGTAACGTGGCAGCTTCCTTTTTAAATCTTATTATAAAGTTTATTTATATTTTTACCATGGCAAGCAAAATACTTGTAACAGTTCAGCCAAAGGCTTCCTGTTACGAGCGAGCCACACATAAAAAGTCGCTTTCAGCGAGATGTGGCTCGCTTTGGCTTGTGCTACTTATTCTCTCACAGCTAATCAGCAAAGTAATTAGCTGTGGACTGAACTATTACGAATACTTTCAAATAATAAGGAGTTAGACTTGATTTTTTACTTAAATATGTGTATCGTAAAATTAAAAAGATTATAAGTAATTATTATGAAAGAAATACTTACTACTATTCACATTATTTATAAATAGTAAGTTTATATTTGTAAAATATTATGAAATTAGATGGCTATTATTCTTCCGGTGAATTTGCTCGTATGGCTAAAGTTTCTATAAGAACCATTCGTTTTTATGATAAACAAAATATTCTAAAACCC
>JAFWXB010000036.1 GCA_017523185.1 Lachnospiraceae bacterium
TCTCTCAACGGAAGCGAAGAAATAGCCTATACAGATGCAATCAATGGTGGAAATATTGCTTTAGAACAAGGATTTATATCGAAAAATGAGACTACAGGTAAAATAGATTATAAAAAATATTGGAAATCGTATGAATTATGTTACGCTGTTCATTATGCCGAAAATCATATGCCTGAAGACTTATATAAAGCAATGGTAATTGCAGAACGTCATAATTTAATTGCTGATATAAGTAATAATGAGTGTAAATGGAATGAACCATTGACAAAACAAATGGCACTTTCTTTGCTTACAAATGTCTATTTGGATTTAGGTACGGTTGTAAATGTCGAGCATGGTTATATTGAAAATTATGTAAATAAAAATTACCCATATTCGGAAGAAATTACAGAAAGAATGACTAAGAACAATCTGAAATGGTACGAAGGTACAAATGAAGGAAAAAAGATTGATATATTGAAAGTTTCGAAAGAAGCGTTGGCTCTTTATGATATATTGTTGGAAGGTGCCGATAATGATGGTATAGATGATATCTTAATCGAAGATGTTTATTTTGAACAAGAAGTAATTCCTGTTATGACAATTGAAGGAGAATTAATATCGGGAACATATCAAAAACAATTGGAAGCTGTACATGAAGAATTAGCAGAGTATGCAAATGCTTGTTATCAAGTATATAATACATTTTTAGATGACCATTTAGAGGTATTTTGGCTTTATAGTGGTGGTGTTACTTATCAAATTAAGGAAATAAATAAAGAAAAATATCAGGCAGAGATTTTATTGCGTTTGCGAATGACAAATTCAGATACAGGTGAGGTTGTAATGAGTGCTCGTATGAAAGAATACCAAAGTGAAGAACGCATTAAAGAGGATATTGCAATAAGAGATGCAAGAATTGCAGAAATTTTAAAAGCTGTAGAAGGAAAAAGTGATTATGAGAAATTGTTGTATTTCTATAAGGAATTAACAATGACAAATCAATACAATACAAATCTAAATTTGCCGGCAGGAGGAATACCCAGAATCAGTATTTGTGCAATAAAAGGAAGTGTAGGAGAAGAAGGACCTGTATGTGCGAGTTATGCCAAAGCATATAAAGTTTTGTGTGATGCAGCAGGAATACCATGTATAGACGTTGGTGGATATTTAAGAGAGAGTTCCTTTGGTTTATATACAGACCCTCATCAATGGAATTATGTAAAATTAGAAGATAAATGGTATTTGGTAGATGCGACATGGGGTGACCCATATGACTCAAAGGTGGGAAATCCAATTTCCGGTTATGAAAATGAAGAATGGTTTTTAGTAGGAAGCAATACAATACGAAATGGAATACCTGTTGGTGCAACACGTCCATTATCACCACTTCTTGTAAATACACCTATTTTAAGTGAAGAAGAATATCAACCGAAGGAAACAGAGATGGAGAAGAAGTAGAAAGTTTATGAGTAATTAGAAAATAGAAATTAGGAATATTTATTTGATGATGAATAAGCACAACTATATTAAAAAGATGTAGTTGTGCTTATTTTTGTGAAAAACTATACGAAAATGGAAAATAAGAGTTTTCCATTTTTAGACATTCTTTTTTTTGAGGAAAAATGTAAAAATAATTAAAGTAAAATAGAGAAGTAACAATATTTTTAAAAAATTTGAAAGTTAAGGAAGGAAAAGAAAATGAAAAAAAGTATGTGGAAAAAAATCATAGTTGGAATATGTTGTATTTGTATGTTGCTTGCAACAGGGGTTACAAACAACACACAAGAATTAGAACCATGTGGAAATGTAAGTACGGATTGTCAGGAAAAAAATTAAAAATCTAATGTTATAGAAAAGTCTTTATATAAAAACTGTTTTAGTTCTGTAATATTAGATTGGAAATCAAAAAGATTACTTATAGCACAAGCATAATTACCATATAAAAAAGCATTATTATATTGTTTACATTCTCCAAGTGTTTGGCAGTAATAAATTAAAAAGAAAGTGTGCATATTTAAACTTGTTTTTAAAATTGCTCGTTTTTTTACATCAAAAATATTTAGTATATCTGTAAAAAGTTTTTGATTATATAGGCTATGACAAAACATATAAATAGTAAGTATAAAAACACTATTAGAAATTAAAATATCAGGTTTATGTATTTCAAAATAATTCATTAATTGTTTGAAGAAATAAGTACTTTGAGCAGGTGTTTCTGTTTTGAAATATTCATGTGCAATATTATTTAAAATGGATAATTCAGTCCATGATAAACGATAATTATTAATATTAGCAATTTCAAAGTTTGGTAAGGTACAATGAAGTGCTTTAAATAATGTTTGAATTTTTTCTTGTGGAGAAGAATTATAAGTAGCATTACAAAAAATAATATATTGTTTTTGTAAATTGTTTTTTGGAGAGGCAAAGGTCTGCATTTGTTTTATATAAGAAAGATAAGTTTCTTTTTTTAGATATTTAGTATGTATTGTTTTGAATTTTAATGTATAAAATTCAGCATCTTCATCATTTGCCCAAAAGGTAAAAGGTCGTTCCGAAATACCTAATCGTTGTAATAATGCTTCTATTAAAAAAACATCGGGTTGAAGTTGATTGCGTTCAATTTTGGATAACTTTGATGTACTGCAAAGTCCTTGACAGAGAATTTTTTGTCCTAGGTTTTGTTCCATTCGAAGTTCTCGTATCAAATCTCCAATGGTAAGAGCCGTTGGAGAAAATAAATCAAATGTTCCATCAGATAAAGATAATTGAGGAAGAAATTCTTTTTCTGCAAAAGCAGTAAGTGGAATTTCTTCCAAAGGAAAGATAGTTTCAATATCTAAATCAGGTAAATGTGTTTTTAAATAGTGAAAACAAATCGTTGCATAGCAACTATACATTCCATGAGCAGAATATAAAACAGTTTTGAAAAGATAAATAGCATCATGGATATGATTTTGAAAATATAAGGTTAAACCTTTTAAAAACGTAAGTTCTAATAAAGGCATATCGTTATTATTTGTTGCTACCTCATGGCGATGTGGTTCTATAAGGTCTAAACATTTGTCATATTGCTTGGTGTTAAAGAAATAAAAGCCAAGCGATATGGCAACAGAAGCTTGTAAAACAGTTTTTTCTAAATATGTAACACGCATATTATTAAGATAATCATTTAATTGTGTGCAAATACGAAAACATAAATCTTCTTGATTTAAGTACAGAAGTTCCCGTGAAATTAGTGTTAATAACTCTATTTCATTGATAGATAATAGAAGTGTACGAAAATCAGAAAGGTCAATATTAGTGTGAGTAAGTTGTAAAGCATTTATCAGTAATTGGTAGTTTTGTTTGTGGTCGCAACAACCAGAATAGAATTGAAGTTTTCCATGTAAAAAGAGCCATTCTTGATAATAAAATTTATTATTTGCCCAATGTTGATGTTCAACAGTTTCTAAAAGTGAATAGGCTTCTTGTAATTGCCATGTATTTATATAAAGATGAATTTGTTTTAAGGTATAAAAACAGTCAAAATCTATTCTGCTTGTAAAACAAGGAATTGCTTTTGTGTAAGCACCTATGCGTGACATAAGTGTTTCAAAAATGGAAGCACTTACACCAATGGAATTGTTTTCAATTCGGGAAAGTGTTAAGGGGGAACAAATTCCCTCAGATAATTGTGTTTGTGTGAGTTTAGCAATTTTTCGTGCATGTTGAATTGTTGCACCAGCATTGCGTATCGCCATAGTATAGACCTCCTTTGACGTTATTTCTATAAATTATAGAAAATACAAAGGGAATTTTCAAGAGGAAATAAATTAATAATAAACAGGAGAGAAAAATAATGAAAAAATCAAATTATAACTTTTTTTATCAGTTAGAACAAGATATTTTAGCATATAATGCTAGGACAAATGTAATGGCTGTTATAGAGCAAGAAAAATATGAACAATTAAAGAATATTTTAAGAGGCGAAGAAAGTGAAGATAAAAAGTTTGTAGAAGAACTTACCTATGGTGGATTTATTGTAGAAAATCATGTGAATGAACTTGAGGTAATTCGCCATGATATGTATGCAAATCGTTTTTCTAATAATGGTTTGGTATTAACAATTGCACCTACATCAGATTGTAATTTTCGTTGTCCATATTGTTATGAAAAAGATGTACTTCATTTACAACGTATGACAGATGAAATAGCAGATAAAATTGTAGAAATGGTGGAAAATAAAGCAAGTGGGATTGGAAGTTTACGAGTGACATGGTATGGTGGAGAACCTCTGTTAGAATTTAAGCGTATTGAAGATTTAAGTAAACGATTTATGAAAATTTGTGAAGAACATGAGGTTGTATATAATGCAGGAATTGTGACAAATGGGTATTTATTGACAAAAGAAGTATTACAGAAATTAATAGAATATCGAGTTGGTACAATTCAGATTACATTAGATGGAACAAAAGAAATGCATGATAGTAAACGTTATTTAAAAAATCATGGTGGAACTTTTGAAAAAATTATGTCCAATTTATTATCATTTAAAGAAATTGTAGAAAAAGCAGAGGCATTTCCACAGATTAATGTAAGAATGAATATAGATAGAAAAAATACAGAAGAACCATTTAAGTTATTAGAGCAATTTCATGCATTGTCATTAACACAATACACAAATTTGTATATAGCTGGTGTGTATGATAGAAAAGATATTGAAAATAAAGAAACTTTAAATGAGCAAGAATTTCAAACATTAAAATTAGCATTTATGAAAAAATATGAAGAAAAAGGGGTAGATATTGGATATAGAGCTTATTATCCAAGACGTATAACTTCTCATTGTTGTTGCGATAGAAGCGATTCATTGGTAATTGATGCACATGGAAATTTATATAAATGTTGGGAACAAATAGGAGATATATCTGCTTGTATTGGACAAATAGGAGATGAACAAGTTTATAATTTACCAAAGTGTTTTTATGAATATATGGTATCTGATGCAACATTAGAACCAAAATGCCAAAAGTGTGAAATCTTACCGGTTTGTATGGGTGGAGGCTGTCCGGAACGAGTGATACATAATACAAAAGAGAAATGTTTGGCGTATAAGCAATTAATGGATATGAGTATTGAAGCTAGTGCCAAAAAATTAGGTAAGAGTATTGTAAAAAGAATTTACTTAGAATAGTTAAAAATCATTTCTGCTATAGAAAATGAAAGGTTTATATATGCAAAAGATTTTACAATTAGGATTTCGATATATTGATAAGAAAAAGTATATAGTATATTTGTTATTGTCTGGAATAGGTAGTGTATTAGGAATGATTATTCCTCTTATTATGGGAGAAATTATTAATAAATTGACAGAAGAACAAATATTTTCTTATTTACTGTATAGTATTAGTTTTTTCTTTTTATTAAATGTACTTCAACAAATATGTGGAATATGCGAAAATTATTTAGGCACAAAGTTGGGAATGGATTCAGGATATAAAGCAAATCGGGATTTTATAAAAAAAATGTATCATACTTCTTATTTGAATATTTGTCGAGAAGACCCATCTATGTTACATCAGAAAATAAGCAATGATATAGGCGTAATTGTGAATTTTTCCATTTATTTTTTAAAAAATCTTTTTGGAAATATTATTTATACAATTTTTGTATTTTGTGTATTAATTTCAGAATCGCTTATCTTATGTGTTATGGTGTTTTTATTAGCAGTAATTTATGCAATCGTATATCTTTTGTCAAAAAAAGAATTATATACTATAGGATATGAAGTAAAAGAATGTCAAACTACTTTTTTTGGAAAATTGTATAGTATGTTTTTTTATATGAAATCCATACGAAATAATGGATTTGAAGAAATCAGTTTTATAAAGCAAGATAAAGAATATAAAAATTATTATAAAACTTTAATGAAGCAAGTTGGTATAAATAATAAATTTCAGACAATGATTCAAATGATTTCTCTTTTTGCACAGATAGGTATGTTTATATATGGTGGTTATATGGTAATTCATAATGAGTTAAGTATTGGTATGTTAGTTGTTATATTGGATTATTTTTCTGTTATTTTACAGTCTACCAATTATTTTTTAAATTTAGGAAAAACATATCAAGATACAAGAAGTAGTTATGAGAGAATTTTGCCATATGAGGATATGCAAAAAATTCCAAAAGGAATTGTGAAAATAGAGAAAATAAATCAAATAGAATTAAAAGAAGTTGCATTTCATTATTTTAATCAGGAAAATTTATTTCAAATCAATCAGCATTTTGAAAAAGGAAATATTTATTGGATAAAAGGAAAAAATGGGATTGGAAAATCCACATTAATGAATTTAATATTAGGACTGTATGGAAAAGAGTATAGTGGGAAAATTTGTATCAATGGAATGAGTATAGAAGAAATAGATATAGCATATATGCTAGAAAATCGTATAGCAATTATTGAGCAAGACCCTTATCTGTTGACAGATAGTTTATATAATAATATGATTTGTAAAACAAAATCAGAGTCAAAACAATATAAGCAAGAATTAAAGTATTTATTAACATTATTTGATATGGACGAATTTATTAATAAACAAGACAATGGTTTAGATACTATTTATAATTCTATGAATACTACTATGTCAGGTGGAGAAAAACA
>JAFWXB010000338.1 GCA_017523185.1 Lachnospiraceae bacterium
GAGTCTTCTTTTTTATAACTATTTTATACGATTTCTATTCTCTCATTGGAAGTCTTCTTCTCACATTCGACATATTAATTTCAATACCAAATATAATCTTAATCAACCACACAAATAAAAACAATACAGCAATTGGAATGACACAAGTTGTAATAATTAAAACTGCTATCGCATCAATAAATACACTTAATGCATTTTTCGCACTTTCTGTTAATGTAGTTGTAAAATCTGTTACTTCTTGACCGATTCCTGTTAAAAAGTCGAAAAATCCTTTGGATTCTTCTTCTGTTATTTCTTCTTCTGTTGATTCTTCTGCTTCTTCCGATATTTTATCTACCGTTTCAAATGTCTGTGTAATAGATTCTTCAAAGGTAGCTTCTATAAGATTCGTTATAGTAATACTTACCGGAATAATAGCTGAAATTGCCAATGCAAAAACAGATATACGAATGGCAAGTGTTATCACAAAATCTTGTTTCCAAAATAAGTAAATTGCAAATATCCCACACGCAATAGGAATTAAAAATGTAAATGATATGTAACCTAATGTTGTTAGCAAAAATTTTTCTAAATAAATCGCACAAACTACAATTAGAAGTGGCATTGTCAATTCAGAAACTTGTTCTGCAATTGGTGTTGCTGCGTCTCCCGGTAATGCCGAAATAAGTGCTGAGGTTGCTGTTACCGTTGCTGTTAATTGCATGGCTGTCATTTTTTTCTCATCTAATTTTTTGATGGAATCGGCGTGTACTTTTGCTGAAGTTGCATAATCGGATACCACAGTTGCTGATAATATTGCAATTACTATCAATATTACTAAAATAGCAACTTTTGTTATTAGTTCTTTCTTTTGCATATTTTTTATCCTTTCTTTCTTATAAGTCTAAAACTGCACGTTACGTGCAGTCAAGTTTTTTAATACTTATTTTTGCCTTTTTCGATAAAACATAAAAAGTCTTTAACTTCCAATCTTGTCCCATCATCTAATACTGCAATTCCATTCATATAGCCAAAAATTTGATGTTGTTGATTTATTAGCACTTTATAATTGGTGTCTTTTGCGTAATCCATAAAAGGTCGAAAATTCATTTCAAAACGTTTATCACTTGATGTAATCTTCCAAAAGTTTCCGTCGCTGTTTATCGCAATTTTGCAAGTAACATCTTCTAATTTATGTATTTTTCCATCATAAAAAATCATATTTCCACTTGCTGATTTTGTATCTCCAAAGCCATATTCAATCTGAAAACCAAATGGTTTTTCATTGACATATCCATTTCCTACTCCCCAAACCCATTCATTTTCATAAGGCCACACGCCACGACCCCAATTTAACATTGCAAAATCGGTTTCCGGTTCAAATGTATATTTTGTTCCATTATATTTTACCCAACCTTTTGCCGGCATACAGTTGATTTTTTGATTATAATAAAAATGGTGTTTTTGCTCCCATGGCATAGCAAGTACAAAATGTTCTTTATGTGGTTGTTCCAAACGAATATCAAAATTTAATGTTTTCTTTTCATCAAATTTTTGAAAACTACCTACTAAATGACGTTTTCCGTTTTTGGATACAAAACGAATATAAA
>JAFWXB010000339.1 GCA_017523185.1 Lachnospiraceae bacterium
ACAATAGCACGATTTTTCTTTTCTGTATAAACGGAAATATTGCTTAAAAAGTAAGTATAGCTTGTTTTTTTGGAAATATTAATAGGAATTACCATATTTTCCGTTTGGTCGCCAATGGCATACATTCCACCGGAAAGAGGTCCACTTGTATATACCATGGAACGCATTTGTGTAAAATCTTTTAAGTAAAAACTTACTAAAAATGTATTATTTGCAGTAATGGAACATTCTACAGGGTCAGATACAATGGTTTCCCCAGCAGGAATAACTGCTTGTTGTTTGTTGTTAAAGGTAACAAGATAAAATTTGGCACCAACACGAACAGTTGTCTTTTCAATGGTGATTTCATCTGTTCCACAATAATTATCAAATGTTAGGCGAAGTGCATCACCACTAAACGCAGAATGAATTGGATAACGCAATGTAATATTTTTGGAATAGCTTTCCGGACGATTTTCAGCAATAGAAACTGCATTTCCCCAAATAGATGCCCAATGCATATGTTTATTTTCTTTCATAAAAAATTATCCTTTCTTTCGTGTACATGAGTTGTCACTTGGTTAGATAAAAATTACATGGGTAAAATAAGTCGGTGATAGAATATAAACTATCATAAACTTATAATTATAGAAATAATATATAAAGTATTTCTATGATATATATTATATAAAAAGTCCTGTATCTTGTAAATATATGGGACTTTCTTTTTAAATATACGACATAATCAAAAAAAATTCCAGTAATTTTTATTATTTTATTGTTCTTTTCGTAATTAATTGCTATAATTGCAGGAAATGTGTAAAAGAAATGGAATTATAATTATGAATAAAATAAATTATCAACAAAAGATGGAAAGTATCATAAAAGAATATTGTAGTGAGGAAAAAGTTCCTACATTATTGCTTCACAGTTGTTGTGCACCATGCAGTTCTTATTGTTTGGAATTGTTATCGAATTATTTTAAAGTGACCGTATACTACTATAATCCAAATATTTATCCACCGGAAGAATATGTAATGCGTGTAAAAGAACAACAGCATTTTATTGAAAACTTTCCGGCAAAATATCCGATTTCTTTTATGGAAGGCGTATATGATACAAAGCGTTTTTACGAAATGGCAAAAGGAATGGAGCATTTGAAAGAAGGTGGTGAGCGTTGTTTTGCTTGCTATGAATTGCGTTTGCGTGATACTTGTGCATATGCAAAAGAAAATGGATTCGACTTTTTTACAACAACACTTTCGATTAGTCCATTAAAAAATGCACAAAAGTTGAATGAAATTGGAGAAAAGTTAGAATCTGAATATGGCATTTCTTACTTATATTCGGATTTTAAAAAGAAAAATGGTTATAAACGTTCAACAGAACTTTCCAAAGAATATGAAATGTATCGTCAGGATTATTGTGGGTGTGTATTTTCCAAAAAACAAAGAGAAGAAGAACTTAAAAAGCAGAAAATGAATTGAAAAATGATATAAAAGTAAATGATTTAAACTTAAATTTTAAAGATGAAAGTATATGAGATATTTATGATAAACGAGTTTAAAAAATAGAATGGAAAATAGAAGTCCTAATATTTATAACAAATGGGATTTTTTAAAAATAAATGATAAACATACAAAGAAAGTGAGGAATTGATTATGGCACAATTATGGGGTGGACGTTTCACAAAGGAAACCGATAAATTAGTTTATAATTTTAATGCGTCTATTTCATTTGACCAAAAATTTTATCAGGAAGATATAGAAGGAAGTATCGCACATGTTACAATGCTTTGTGCAGTTGGCATTTTAACAGAAGAAGAAAAAAATGCAATTATTCAAACTTTAAAAGAAATTAGAGATGAAGTTACAAATGGCACATTAGAAATTACAGAGGAATATGAAGATATTCACAGCTTTGTAGAAGCAAATTTAATTGACAGACTTGGAGATACAGGCAAAAAATTACATACAGGAAGAAGCCGAAACGACCAAGTAGCTCTTGATATGCGTCTTTATACAAGAACACAAGTAAAGGCTGTAGATGAAGAATTGGAAGCATTACTTCGTGTGATTCTTACAATTATGAAAGAACATACAGAAACCATTATGCCTGGATTTACGCATTTACAAAAAGCACAGCCAATTACATTAGCAC
>JAFWXB010000340.1 GCA_017523185.1 Lachnospiraceae bacterium
TATATCTGCGTTTGATAGAAGCCTCTTTATCTTCTCGGATTTCGCCTTTTGCATTTTTCCAATTCTGTATCAGTTCATTGATAAGTTGTTCTACTTCATTTCCATTTCCCCAAGCACGAATCGATTCACCCAAACCACCTCTATCACTTACCCAATTTAAGAAAAAGTCAGGTAAAAGATTCTGAATTTCTTCGTCAAAGGCAAGACTATTGCTCGTTTTTAAATGGAAAAGAGCTTCCATATCGTTTGGTAATAAATCTTCTATAACAAACTGTCGGCATAATTGACTGCGAACTGATGGAAATGC
Organism: Lachnospiraceae bacterium; assembly: GCA_017523185.1. Next base: position 308 of record JAFWXB010000340.1, read on the forward strand.
CTTTAAAAATAGCTCCATACCTTCTACGGAATCCATAAATACCACGCATAACTCGTTAAAATGTGCACTCATCGCACTAATAACAGTACCTAATGCTTCCGGTCCAAACGAATTGTCATGTGTATTCTTTGGTAAAAAATCACTTGGATATACAACAGCCAACACGCCACCCATAGCTTGTTCAATCACATCTCTTGTCTTAATTGCTGTTTGTCCTACAAACCCTGCTTCTAAGTCTGCTTTTCCAACAAATCGCACTTCGTCTTTTTCTAAAAAGCCCAATTCTTTCCATGCTGTTGCAATTGTTTTAATCGTTGTATGTTTACCACAGCCAACAGGTCCTGCAATTGAAAAATGAACTCCTACATCTGTATTATTATCGAAGAAAACGTCCTCATCATCTTCTACATAACGTGATTTTACATACTCCACTACTTCTTCTTTTCCATATAATTCTTCTAACAATGTATGTGCATTGCGAATCGGTGGTTCTTTTTGCCCTGTCGGACCTGCGAATCGAACAAATGTTTTTGGTATATCTTCTTCCGTTAATGTGCGTTTTACTTCTTGTGATATCGTATTTACTTGTTCTTCTGTTACAACGCCGTCTTTATTTCCAAGAATTTGTCTGTTTAATCTTGCTGTTCTTGCTCCAATTGAATCTGGAAGATATGTTTCTCGAATAAAACCACCATTCCCGAAATTTTCCGGACGATGTTCTAAATATTTCTCTAATGCAATTCTCGAACGTATCAAATAGCCTTTTTCTACGATTTCACCTCTTGCTTTTGCCATCAATTCCAAGATTTGCACCAATTCCGACGCAGTATAATCATCAAATCGGATTCTGTTATTGATTGGAAAACGCCTTGACAAACCACTATCTACATCTAAAAAACGTTTCATTGCTGCTGAATATCCGGCACAAATAAAACAAGTATCTGCATGAATTTCAGGGTCTTCTATCAAAGGAACAAGTTCTCGAATAATGCTATGACCTCGTTCATCTTGTTCTAATTGATGTGCTTCATCTATAAATAAAATTCCACCTCGTGCATCTTCTACAAGCTCTGTTAAATGCACCGAACCATTTAATAAATCTGCTGCTCTACATTCAATGACATTGTTTACTTTACGTCTTAATACTTTTAAGTGACCTAAAATTTCCCCCATACGTCTTGCAACCGTTGTTTTTCCTGTTCCCGGAGCACCTGAAAAAATATAATTTCCCGGAGACTTTCCTTCAATGCCCCATACGATATTGCGTGTAAGGTCTTTTAAAAATTTCTTTACATTTTTCAGTCCTATCATTTGGTCTATTTCACGCAACGCATCATTGATATCCTTACTTCTTGGAATTAAACAATGCTGTAAATGTTCGGGAATATCCAATGGAGTTAATACAAGTGGCTGTCCTGCTTTTTCCTCTTTCAACATTCTTGTACTGCATCGCTTTTTCATTGCAGTTAAAAGATTTTGTGCTTCGCCTGCATTTCCCCAATTTCTTGTACGTCCACCGACCCATGCTTCGCAAAAAGTATCCAATTTTTCAAGCAATTCCTCACCAACCGTTACATTGTCAGCATCACGTTCCACCATCATTAAGAAAATTTGTTTCATTTCTTCTACGGAATAGTCTGAAAGCACATATTCTGTCGGAAAACGTCTTGCTAAACCATCATTTTGTCGTATAAGTTCGTCTATATGATTTGGATACCCTGCTAAGATAACTGCAAACTGACCTTCATATGTTGACATATCATTTACTAACTGGTTAATTGCTTCGATACCATGTGCATTCGTAATCAACGAATACGCTTCATCTATAAATAATACGCCTCCCATAGCTTCCTGTACGCGTTCTCGTACAAGAGAAGCCGTACCACCTACATTTTGCGATACTAAA
>JAFWXB010000341.1 GCA_017523185.1 Lachnospiraceae bacterium
CTTGTAATTATTGGAGGTGTAAAACGTATTTCTTCAGTAGCACAAGTAATTGTACCGTTTATGGCGTTGCTTTATATTGTAACGGTGATACTTATATTGATAACACATTTAGGGGATATTCCAACAGCAGTTGTAGAAATTATAGAAAGTGCATTTGGACTTCGTGCAGCAGCAGGTGGTACAATAGGTGCAATTATGGTTGCAATGCAAAAAGGAATTGCTCGAGGCATCTTTTCTAATGAAGCAGGATTAGGAAGTGCACCAATTGCAGCAGCAACTGTAAAAACAGATGAACCGGTAGCACAAGGACTTGTATCTATGACAGCTACATTTATTGATACCATTATTATATGTACAATGACAGGATTAGCTATTGTTATTACAGGTACTTGGGATATGGGGTTAGAAGGTGTTGATGTTACAAATAAGGCATTTCAGATGGGACTTCCATTTCCAGAAGAAATATCATCTTTTATTTTAATGGTATGTCTTGTATTTTTTGCATTTACAACGATTTTAGGTTGGGATTATTATAGTGAAAAATGTGTAGAATACCTTGTGGGTGATAATCAGCGTATATTGACAGGATTTCGTTGTTTATATATTCTAGCAATCTTTATAGGCCCATTTATGACAGTATCAGCTGTTTGGACAATTGCAGATATTTTTAACGGGCTTATGGCATTTCCAAACTTAATTGCGTTAATTGCGTTAAGTGGCGTAGTTGTTGCAGAAACAAAGAAATATTTTGAAAAGAAATTTTGACGAATGAAATAAGCTTTTCAGTTCAAATGCATAGAGTGTTAAGTGGTGGGTAAGAGGATTTATATTTAGCTATAAGCAAGTAGCAAAAGCGAATTGCGAATATTTGCTTGAATATATTAAAAATACAAAAAGAGGAAATAAATAAGAAATTAGGAGGAACAATATGAGCGACAAAGGTTTTATAGCAGAATTTAAAAAATTTATTATGCGTGGTAATGTAATGGATATGGCAGTCGGTGTTATTGTCGGTGGTGCATTTACTTCCATAGTTACTTCTTTAAATAAGGATATTTTATCACCAATTATTGGAATTTTTGGTGGAACTGATTTTTCTTATTTAACACTTACATTAGGTACTGGAGAAGAAGCTCCGGTGCTTATGTATGGAAATTTTATTACAGCTGTACTTAATTTTTTAATTACAGCATTAGTTATTTTCTGTATTGTAAAAGGTATGAATTTAGCGAATGAACGTTTTGCTAAAAAACAAGAAAAACCGGAAGAAGAACCTGCACCAACAACAAAAGAATGTCCATATTGTAAGAGTACAATTGCAATTGGGGCTGTAAGATGTCCACATTGTACATCAGAATTATATATTAACTAGCAAACATCTAGTTGATATTTATAATTTTATTCATTATAAAAAGCGTAAAGTACATAAAGAAGAATGCATCTGCTTGAAAGAGTAGGTGCATTTTTTGAATTTGTCGAATTTATATTAAATAATATTTACAAAATAGATTTCACAAAAAAGGGATTGCATATACCTCATATTTTTTTTATAATAGTTAGAATAGAGTTAAATTGGGGAATTAGGACATATAGAGGTGTTGCAGATGAGCGAAAAAGAAAAGCGTTTTTCCAAATATGTATTAGAAAATATAAGTGATATGGTGTTGTTATTCAATGCCGATGGTATGGTAACGTATGGAAATAAGGCAGCAAAAGAAAAATTAGAATATGGAGAAGCAGTGACAACAATTTCAATAAAAGAAATTTTTGCAAATTCTTTTTGGAATGATGAAGATGCACAAAAAGAAGTGTTATATTTTGATGATACAGAGCATGAACTTATGGCGTATCGACAAAATAAAACGTGTTTTCCGGTTTTAGCACGTTTTACAATATTAGAAGAAGAATATTACATATGTATATTGCATGACGTGACAAGACAAAATTTTTTAAAGAAAAAAATCAGACAAGTAGAAAAAGATGCAAAACAAGCGTTAAATGTAAAGTCGGAATTTGTTGCAAATGTAACACATGAGCTTCGTACTCCTGTGAATGGAATTTTAGGGAATACAAGAGAATTGATTGCAAGAGTAGAAGATGCAGAATGTCAGAGAATTTTAGACCTTATGGAACGTGCTTGTGTAGATATGAATGCAATTATCAATAATGTACTTGATTTTTCAAAATTGGAAGCTGGAAGATTTGTATTAGAAAAACGAGAATTTGATTTTCGTAATATGATAGATTATGTAAAAGCGAATCATATGCATAAGATTACAGAAAAAGGATTGGAGTTTTTTGTGACGATTGCTCCTGAAGTTCCAAATTTTGTCATTGGAGATGAACTTCGTATTGTGCAGATTTTTAATAATTTAATCTCAAATGCCTGTAAATTTACATCAGTAGGTAAAATTTCCGTAGAAATTGTAAAAACAGCGCAGACGATGGATAAAGCTGAAATTTTTGTGCTTGTAAAAGATACAGGAATTGGAATTGCAAAAGAAGATTTAGATAAATTATTTAAGAGTTTTTCACAAGTAGATGCTTCTATTTCTAGAAAATATGGTGGAACAGGCTTAGGATTGAATATCAGTAAGCAACTGGTAGAAATGATGCATGGAAGTATTGGTGTAGAAAGTGAGCCAAACAAAGGAACCATGTTTTCATTTTCTATTTGGGTAGAAATTCCGAAAAAAGAACAAAAAGAAGAAATTATGAGAATTGATAGAAATCTGTTTTTAACAGAGGCAGAAAAACGAGAATCAGAGTTAGAAAGAGATTTATATACATTTGGAACAAAAACAAATCAAAAAGAGTTAGAAAAAAATATGTCAAAACTGATTCTTTGTATTGAAATGGAAAATTGGGAGAAAGCAGAAGGGTTTATGACAGGGATTAAACAATTAACTACAGAAGCACCAGCCGAAATAAAAACGAAAGTGTTCCGTTTGAAGATGGCTGTACAGAAAGCAGATTATCAAAAAACCATGACAGCTTATGAAATGTTACAAATGGCACTTTCCTAATATGGAGGCGATATGTTACGAATATTAATTATTGATGATGTAGAAGTAAATCGTTTTGTACTTAAAAATATTATTGAAGATATGGGATATCAGCCAATTCTTGCAGAAAATGGAATACAAGCATTGAAAATGTTAAAACGTATTGTACCTGATTTGATACTTCTTGATATTTCTATGCCGGAAATGGACGGATATGAGTTTTGTGGGATTCTTAAGCAAGATATTCGAACAAGAAATATTCCGATTATTTTTATTTCGGCATATGATGACCCGGAAGATGTGGTAAAGGGATTTGAAGCAGGTGGAACAGATTATGTAACAAAGCCTTTTATTCCGGAAGTTGTAAAAGCAAGAGTTGGAGTACAAATTAAGTTATTAGAAATGAATCGAAGTTTGTTAGAAACAAATCGCAGACTTCAATTTTCGGTTGGAGAACAGATAAAACAAATAGAAGCAGAAAAGAAAAAAGTATTACATGCACTTTTAAATGTGGCAAAGAAGAATGTATATTTTGATGAATTGCACATTGAACGTTTGCAGTATAATTGTAAGATTATGGCACAAGCTGTACAACTCTCGAATGAATTTGGGCATTTAGTATCTGATATGTTTATTGAAACAATGGAATTGTCAGCTCCATTATGTGAACTTGGAAATGCTGTGATTCATCAAAGTATTTTACAAAAAACAACTTCTCTTTTACCGGAAGAACGAAACTATATCCAAACACATACAGATATTGGTCTTCAGATTTTAGAAGAATTATATGAAGATAATGACTATAATGATTTTGTAGAAATGTCAAGAGATATTGTAAAATACCACCATGAAAATTGGGATGGAAGTGGGTATCCTGCAGGAATCAAAGAAAATAATATTCCATTTGCTGCACAATTAGTTTCTTTGATAGCAGAATATTGTGCTTTGACAGAAGATAGAACATATCGAAAGGCATATAGCAGAGAAGAAGCATTGGAAATTATTGAAAAAGATGCAGGTGTAAAATTTAATCCGGAACTTGTTGTAATTTGTAAAAAAATTGCAAGACGTTTTCATTAAGTTTTATCAAATGAAAATAAGTAATAGGAAAGTATTATATAGATAAAGGAGAAAAACATGAGGATTTTATTGGCAGAAGATGATTTTGTTACGCGAAAGTTTATGAGTAATTTTTTATCAAGATATGGCGAATGTGATGTAACCGTAGATGGTATGGAAGCAGTAGAAGCGTTTATGATGGCATTAGAAGAAGGTGAACCATATAATTTGGTATGTCTTGATATTATGATGCCAATTATGGATGGATATCAGGCACTTGCTAAAATTCGAAATATGGAAAAAGAATATCAAATACCGGAAGAAAAAGCTGCAAAAATCATTATTGCAACTGCTTTAAATGATGAAAAAAATGTACAAATGGCATTTGAATTGGGATGTACGATTTATTCCAATAAACCAATTGACCAAGACCGATTTGAAGAAGAATTAAAAAAATTAGGATTGATATAAAATATGAAAGAAACTGCTTATTTAAAGACAAATCACAGACAGGTAGAAATTTTGGTACTGTTTATTTACAGTATTTATAATGTTAGTGTATTTATAATAGGAAATGAGAAAGAGTGGAATCAATGGGGCTTATTGTTTGTAATGAGTTCTATGTTATTTGCGTGGTTTTTCTTTTTTATACAATATAAAACATATACATTTCGTGCCTATTATACATCAACTGTTTGTCAAATAAGTATGTTATTTTATGCATATAGTAGTGATTCCTTATTTAATATATTATCTATTTTTACAGCTGTAGTTATTTTATTTGGATTATATGGAATTCCAAAATTGATAGCAATTCCTGCATTTTCGTA
>JAFWXB010000342.1 GCA_017523185.1 Lachnospiraceae bacterium
ATATTTTAGCAGATTTATTATTGGGCTCATTGCTTGCACTTATTTATACAAATGATATGTTTACGGCATATGTATTTGTGGAAATCAATACAATTGCAGCTTGTGGTTTTATTATGATTCGTCAAACGGGAAGAACGATTGAAGCAGCAGTACGCTATATGATTATGTCATTATTGGGTTCAGGTTTATTACTTATGGGACTTTGTATGTTATATGATATGACAGGACATTTGTTAATGTCAAATATGAAAGAATCGATTGCTCTTATTGTACAAAACGGAACATATGAGATACCACTTATTGTTGCAATTGGTTTAATGACAATTGGTCTTTCTATTAAAAGTGCATTATTTCCATTTCATTCGTGGTTACCTGATGCTTATGGATATTCAACAGTATCATCAGCAGCAATTTTATCCAGTTTAGTATCAAAGGGCTATATTTTTCTTTTGATTAAGATTTTCTATCGTGTGATTGGATTTGACGTTATTGTTGAAACCGGAATTTTGAACATTTTATTTGTATTTGGTCTTTGTGGCATGATTTTTGGTTCTGTAAGTGCGATTTGGGAAAGTGATATTCGAAGAATGATTGCATTTTCATCAGTTGCTCAAATTGGATATATTTATATGGGATTTGGTTTAGGAACGGAATCAAGTATGACAGCAAGTGTATTTCATATATTAATGCACGCGGCAACAAAATCTTTGGCATTTATAGCTGCAATTGGTTTAACAGATGTATCAGGAGGAAGTCGTTCTTTTTCTAAATTAACAGGAGCAGCATATCGTAATAAGATTTCAGGACTTGGATTTACGGTTGCTTCTTTGTCTATGGTTGGAATGCCGATTTTTTCCGGATTTATTAGTAAACTTTTATTTGCAGAATCAGCAGTTGCAGCTCCGTCGTGGAAGATGTTTCCGACATTGATTGTACTTGCGATTAGTACGATTTTAAATGCGATTTATTTTTTAAAGACAGTATTGCGAATTTATACGGCAAAGTCATTAACAGAAGAACAGGAATTGGGATTTATTTGTAAGACGTGGAAACATCAAAAAGTATATGCAATTACAGTTATTTTATTTATTATTGTAAATATTATTTTAGGAACGAACTCGCAACCGGTTATTGAATTGATAACCGAAGGATTGCGTAATTTTTCGTAGAAAAGAGGAAATGAGATGATAGGAGCTATATTTTTTCCGATTTTTTTCGGAATGGGACTTCTCTTAAAACGAGAATTTAAAAATCGCAACATACTGATTGTAAGTTCGGGAATTGCTTTGATTTTAAGTGCTATTTTATCATTAAAAGTAGTTTTAGATACAAAAGTAACAGATGTTTTGTTATTTTCATTTGGAGAAAAAATGCAGATTTTCTTTCGAATAGATGAAATGGGAAGATTATTTGCGTTAGTAATTATGTTTGTATGGGTACTTGCAGGTTTTTATGCATTTGAATATATGAAGCATGAAAGAGAAGAACAACGCTATTTTGGATTTTATATCATATTGTTTGGTATTTTAAATGCATTAAGTTTTGCAGGAAATCTTATCACATTTTATTTATTTTATGAAACAATGACGTTACTTTCCATGCCTTTGATTTTACATTCCAAAACAAAAGAATCCATTATGGGAGCATTAAAGTACTTATTTTATTCGTTAGTGGGAGCATATATGGTGTTGTTTGGCATTTTCTTTTTAAATAAATATGCCACAACATTTGAATTTACTGTAGGAGGTACACTAAATACGGCAATAATTGCAGAAGATACACACAATATAACATTATTATTAATTGTCGCATTTTCTATGATTTTGGGATTTAGTGTAAAAGCAGGTATGTTTCCATTACACGCATGGCTTCCAACGGCTCACCCTGTTGCACCGGCACCGGCAAGTGCTGTGATGTCAGGTATTATTGTAAAAATGGGTGTACTTGGTATTATTCGTGTTGTGTACTATATTATAGGACCGGAATTTATTCGTGGAACATGGGTACAAACAGTTTGGCTTATATTAACACTAATTACTATTTTTATGGGGTCTATGCTTGCTTATCGTGAAAAAGTATTGAAAAAACGTTTGGCATATTCTTCTGTAAGTCAAATTTCTTATATTTTATTTGGGATGGCATTATTAGAACCGGAAGCATTGACAGGTTCGTTGTTTCATGTGGTATTTCATGCAATCATAAAATCTTCATTATTTTTATGTGCAGGGGCAATTATTTATCAAACAGGAAAAACGCGTGTAGACGAATTAAAAGGAATTGGAAAACAAATGCCAATGACAATGGTTGCATATACGATTATTTCGTTGGCACTTATTGGAATACCACCTGCAAGTGGATTTATTAGTAAATGGCATTTGACACTTGGAGCGTTACAATCAGAATTATTTGTATTTTCGTGGCTTGGACCGATTGTACTTTTGGTAAGTGCATTACTTACAGCAGGGTATTTGTTACCAATTAGTATTGATGCGTTTTTCAGTAAGCAAGATAAGGAAATAGAAGAACAAGAAAAAGTAAATGCAATAAAAGAACCTGCAAAATGTATGTTAATTCCTATTGTTATATTAGCAGTATGTAGTATGTTGCTTGGTCTATTTCCAAATATTCCAAATATATCAAATCTACCAAATGGATTAAGTGGACTGGCAGACTTGATTTCAAAGATTGTACAGATTTTATTGTAGGAAATGAGGTGAAGTATGAGTCAGTATTGGATTTTAGTGGCAATTTTATTGCCAATACTTGGAGGAGCAGGCGTTATGCTGTTTCCTTTTAAAAAGAAAACATATTGGTTGATTTATTTAGAAGTTATTATGATTTTAACGTCTGTTATTGTATGGAAATTATTACTAGGAGGAAAAACAGAAGTTTTTCATGTAGTGCATTTTGTGCATGATTTGTCTATTTCCTTTAAAATAGATGGATTAACCATGGTATTTGCAGGTCTTGTTTCTATTTTATGGCCTCTTGCCACATTATATGCATATGAATATATGGAACATGAATTGCGACAAACATCATTTTTTATGTTTTATAGCATGACATATGGTGTCACG
>JAFWXB010000343.1 GCA_017523185.1 Lachnospiraceae bacterium
ATCATTTAAAGATAGTGGGTTTCTTTGTCTATATTCATATGAAAAATAATACAGAATAAAGGAGAAAAATAATGAAAAAATTAGCAGTACTTTTACTTGTAGGTGTTATGACATTTAGTTGTGTAGCATGTGGAGGAACAAACGGAACAACAAATGGTGGTAATGATACACAGCAGACAGAAAATCAAGAATCTAAAGTAGAAATTGCAGATGCAACAGAACTTTTAACAAAAGTATGGGCTACCTATGGTGAAGATGAAAAATTTATGGCAATGGGTGGAGATTACAACAATATTGTAGATGGTGCTCCTGGTAAATGTGATGTAGCAGATGCAGAAACATTACGTTCTATGCTTTGCTTCCCAACAGCTTCTGTAGAAAATATTGATGATGCAGCTTCTTTAATTCATGGAATGATGGCAAATAACTTTACTGCAGGTGCATATCATGTAAAAGATGCAGGAAATGTAGAAGCAATTGTAACAGCATTAAAAGACGAAATGGTAGCAAATCAATGGATGTGTGGTATTCCTGAAAAACTCTGTATTGCAACAGTTGGAGATGATTATGTAGTAGCTGTATTTGGTGCAGGAGATATTATTGAAACATTTAAAACAAAACTTACTGATGTATATGGTGATGCAGTAGCTGTAGTAGCAGAACAGGCGTTAAACGAATAAGATATGTTATTTTCAAGTATACCATTTTTATATTATTTTTTACCTTGTGTACTAATCGTATACTTTCTTGTACCGAAACAAATAAAAAATGTGGTCTTGCTTTTGGCAAGCCTCATTTTTTATGCTTGGGGAGAACCTGCCTATGTCTTTTTAATGGCAGGTTCTATTCTTATTGGCTATTTGTTTGGAATTCTTATCGGAAAATTTCGAAAAGAAAAACCAATGGTTAGTAAAATTTGTTGTATTGTTTCGATAGGAATTAGTTTATGTTTATTAGGATATTTTAAATATGCTAACTTTTTTATTACTAATTTTAATGCAGTTACAGGTTTATCTGTTTCTCTATTGAAAATTACACTTCCAATTGGAATTAGTTTTTATACGTTTCAGTTAATTAGTTATATTATAGATGTGTATTGGGGAACGGTACAACCACAGAAAAATTTAATTTCTCTTGCAACGTATATTACCATGTTTCCACAGTTGATTGCAGGACCAATTGTGCGTTACTCTGATGTAGAAAAAGAATTGTCAAATCGAACAATTTCATCAGAAAAAATTGCATATGGAATTCGCAGATTTGTATTTGGACTTTCCAAAAAGATTTTAATAGCAAATGTGTTAGGCGAATTTTGTAGTATTTTTCGAAATTCTGATGAAAAAAGTATTCTGTTTTATTGGGCGTATGCAATTGCAATTTCGTTGCATATTTATTTTGATTTTTCAGGATATAGCGATATGGCAATTGGGCTAGGAAGTATATTAGGTTTTCATTTTCCGGAAAACTTTAATTATCCGTTTATCTCAAAAAGTATGACGGAATTTTGGAGAAGATGGCATATGTCGCTTGGCACATGGTTTCGTGATTATGTATATATTCCATTAGGAGGAAGTCGTCGCAGTCCACAGCGAAATTTATTTAATGTATTTGTCGTATGGTTTTTAACAGGGATGTGGCATGGAGCAGAATGGACATTTATTATATGGGGATTGTATTTTGCCATTCTTTTGAGCATAGAAAAGTCATTTTTCTTAAAATGGTTAAAAAAACATACGATTATAGCTCATAGTTATGTATTACTGTTTGGAATATTCAGTTTTATTATATTTGATGCCATAACATTAAAAGATGCATGGATAGCAATACTTGCAATGTTTGGTATAGGGCAAGAAGGATTTGGAACAGTTCCGATTCTTTCAGAAAGCACCTTGTATTATTTAAAAAGTTTTGCAGTTGTTTTTGTAATTGCTATTTTCGGTGCAACACCATTGCCAAAACAGTTGCTACAGAAAATAAATGAAAATCATATGGGACAAAAAATATTAAGTGTAATAGAACCGATTGTAGTCTTACTTCTTTTACTTGTAAGTACAGGATATTTAGTAGATGGTTCATTTAATCCGTTTTTATATTTTAGATTCTAATGAAATTAAATATTTAAGGCATTTTCTATAAAGATAATAATTCGAAACAGAAATTGTTTTTTGTGAACTTAGATAAAAAACTTCGAAAGAATTATCAAATTAGAACAAAAATTGTTAAAATAGTAAAAGTTCATCTATGATAATCGAAAGGAGTTTGAGATGAAGAAAGAAAAGATATATGTTGCATTGATAGGAATTGTCTTTTTTGGTTTATCTATTTTTACATGGATAAAGCCGGCAGATGATTTTTCCATTTCGGAACGTAGGCAGCTTGCACAATTTCCAACATTAAATTTCGAAACGATTCAGAATGGGAATTTTATGGAAAAATTTGAAATATATACATTAGACCAATTTCCATTTCGAGAAACATTTCGAAGTTTAAAAGCAGTTGTGCATAAATATATATTTGCACAATCCGATAATAACAATATTTATCTTGCAGATGATTCTATTGCAAAAATGGAATATCCATATAATGCAAATGCGATACAACGTACAGTAAATAAATTTAATCGGGTATATGAAAAATATATGTCAGAAAGTGATGTCAATGTTTATTATGCATTGATTCCTGATAAAAATTATTTTTTGGCAGAAGAAAGTGGACATTTATCTATGGATTATAATGCATTGTATAATGATATGGCAGAAGGATTGCCACAAATGCAGTATATTGAAATCAAAGATTTATTAAGTATAGAAGATTTTTATCGTACGGATACGCATTGGAAACAAGAGAATATTTTAGATGTTGCAAAACATCTTGGAGAAAGTATGGGAACACCACTTTTTATAGAATCGGAAGAATATGAAACCATAAAATTAAACACACCATTTTATGGCGTGTATTATGGACAACTTGGACTTCCGGTAGAACCGGATACGTTACAATATATGGACAATCCACTCTTTGCAGATTGTATCATATATGACCATGAAAATCAGAAAGAAATTCCAATGTATGATTTGACATTAGCTAAAGGGCGTGACCCATATGAGATGTTTTTATCAGGTTCGTTATCTGTTATTACGATTGAAAATCCAAATGCAACCACCGAAAAAGAACTTGTAATTTTTAGAGATTCGTTTGGAAGCAGTATTACACCACTTCTCGTAGAAGGATATCAAAAAATTACAATGTTAGATATTCGCTATTTGAATGAAACATTGATTGGAAATTTTGTAGATTTTACAAATCAAGATATATTATTTTTGCATAGTACAAGTGTAGTAAATAATATAAGTGCATTTTAACGAATTAAGAAAATCCCCCACTTCAAATGCGTGAAGCATTAAGTGGTGGGTAGGGGGAGTTTCTTATGTCAGGTGGGGCTATAAGCCCCATCTGACAAGTTGCGATAGCAACTATTTGGTTATGAGCAAGTAGCGAATATGGATTGCGAATATCCACTTGACTAAATGGTTCTTATTTCAATTATTTATTGTTGGAATAAGAACTATTTTTTTGTATAATTTAGAAATAGAAAGAGAGTTTTTCCCAAAATATGACAAAATATAGTTGACATTTTAAAAAGGTTAGAGTATACTAACGTATGTATTAAATGACTAATTTTAGATAGTTATGAATATATTATAATAGAAAACAAATATAGGAGGAGAAAATATGAATTTACGAAATGCACAAGAAGAAAAAGAATATATCATAAAAGAAATTAATACAAATGACGAAGAATTAGACGCATTTTTATTTTCTCTCGGATGTTATAGTGGTGAACCGATTACTGTAATTTCTCACTTAAAAAGAAGTTGTATTGTTTCTATTAAAGATGGCAGATATAATATTGATAAAGAGTTAGCAGAAGTAATAATGATTTAATAAGTAGTGAAAGCAATTTTAAATATTCACTTGAGATAAATCAAGAAAAATGCTTACTGCAAAACAAAAGTAGTTATTCGATTATGAGCAAATAGCAAATATTCGTTTAATGAAGTTTGTATAGTGATGCAATATCACTATATTTTTTGAAACATTCCCAATTATTTTCACCAAGAAATAAGGATAATTCCTTAGTTTCATCAGCCTCCAGGGTAATTTCTTTAACTAGACATCCTATTGGGATATCATAGCTAGTAATATTTCCTAAATTTTCACTTTGTAA
>JAFWXB010000344.1 GCA_017523185.1 Lachnospiraceae bacterium
CTACTCCTTATAGTTATTTATATGAGTTTATTAATTATAATTTTGTTGTAAGTTATAATTACAATATTTTATAATCATTTTGTTTGTGAGAAAAAATGATAATTTTTATTTGTGTAACTTACGTTATTTGAAAATATTAATTATTTGTCATACCATTTACAGTTTTGTATTTCCAAAGCATTTCTGCGTGGTTTTGTTCTTCAATTTGGATATCTGCTAATGCTTTACGCACATCACTATTACCAAATACAAAAACATCACTATTGTATTCCGAAGAAACTAATTTTTCTGTACCAATACAATCTGTTACAAGGAAACAGTCAGCTTTTTTTTCGTCTGATTCATTCATTGCATTATAAGTTGCTTTTGGCTGATAATTACGACCTCTGCTGTCATTGCAATCACAACATGGAACTTTTCCACTTAAAATCTGTCTTAAAGTTTCATGGTGTTTTTTTTCGTCTTCTGCGATATCACGAAATAAATCGCGAAGTTGTGTATCGTGTGCTTCTTTGGAATAACGAGTGTATTTTTCAATACAAGACTTTTCTTGTGTCTGTAAATCTTTGATAACGGTTGTTTCTTTATCTGTTAATACCATATCCTTATTTGCTACAAAACATAGAGTTGTTTTTTGTAGCGTCTCCTTTCTTTCTATTAGCTTTTTTAGAGGAAATTCTTTTTGCTATATTGCTATAATAGTATAAGCAAAAAAAATAGTTTTATGCCGAGAAATAAATGGATATAATGTATTTTAAATTTTAGCATATGTAATAAAATAAGAAAATAATAGTGTATTTTAACATGAGTTTAATAAATAAAAAATAAGTAATAAAAAAGTGGCAAGATTTTTATAATAATTTTATTATAAAAATTTTGCCACTATAAAGATTGTTGAAATATGTACAAAAATTAGAAATCTGTTAATTCAGCTTTTCTCTTTTCTAAGAATGCACCCATGCCTTCTTTTTTGTCATGTGTATCATTTACTACACCAAAAAGATTTGCTTCCATTTCTACTGCGTTTCTAATATCCATGTCATAGCCGTTATTGATTGCAGCTTTTGCGATAGCGTTTGCATAGCTTCCTTTAGAAATGATTTTTGCAGCCATTTTCTTAGCTGTGTCAATTAATTCTTCTTTTGCAACTACTTTATTTACTAAGCCAATACGATAAGCTTCATTTGCATCAATATTGTCACATGTGAAGATTAATTCTTTTGCACGTCCCATACCGATTAAACGAGCAAGTCTTTGTGTTCCACCAAATCCCGGGATAATTCCAAGACCTGTTTCCGGCTGTCCGAAAATAGCGTTGTCTGCTGCGATACGGATATCACAAGCCATAGCGATTTCACAACCACCACCAAGTGCAAATCCATTAACTGCTGCGATAGTTACCTGACGCATATTTGTTAATTTGAAGAATGGTTCAGATGCTTTGATACCGAATGCTCTAGCCTGTGGAGCTGTAAAGTTTACCATTTCAGAAATATCAGCACCAGCTACGAAAGATTTGTATGGGTTGTCTTTTTTGTCAGGTCCACCTGTTAAAATAACAACTTTAACATCATCTCTAGCTTCAATTTCAGATAAGCATACGTTTAATTCATCAAGTGTTTCGCTGTTTAATGCATTTAATGCAGCAGGTCTTGAAATAGCAAGAACTGCGATTTCATCAGCAATTTCTAATTTTAAATTTTTAAATTCGCTCATGATAAAAATCCTCCTAAATTGTCGTAAAAAGATATGTTAATGGTAACACTTTGATAAAAAATTGTCAATCTGAACAGAAAGATTTATTAAATAAATTGCTATGAAAATATTGTTTATAAATAAAATTTTTATCATATTATTAAAAGTATTTTTTCGCCAAATTTTTCAATTAGGTATTTTAGTATAAATATGATATAATGAACCTTATGTAGCTATTTATTTGCAGAAAGAGTTCTATAAGAAAAAATATATAGAAATAATAATGGATGTAATGTAACATACATTGGATAAATTTAATTATAGAATTTAACAATAGATGTATTAGTTTATAGGTAGCATGAATTTAAAAATAATATAGAAAAATAAAGGAATAAATAGATGATAGACAATTTTGATTTAACACAATTAGTACAACCATTACAAAGTTGGTTTTTAAAAAATAAACGTGTACTTCCTTGGAGAGAGAATCCTTTGCCTTATTATGTGTGGATATCGGAAATTATGCTTCAACAAACACGCGTAGAGGCGGTAAAGCCATATTTTGATAGATTTATTATAGAACTTCCAACGATAAAAGCATTAGCAGAGTGTCCGGAAGATAAATTGTTGAAATTATGGGAGGGTCTTGGATATTATAATCGTGTTCGCAATTTAAAAGTGGCAGCAAATCAGATTTTAGAGGAATACAATGGAGAACTTCCATCCGATTATAAGGAACTTTTAAAGTTAAAAGGTATTGGAAATTATACAGCAGGTGCGATTGCTTCGATTGCATATGGAAAAACTGTTCCGGCAGTAGATGGAAATGTATTGCGCGTGATTTCTCGTGTAACAGCAGATAATAGTGATATTATGAAACAGAGTGTGCGAACACATATGGAAGAAAAATTATTAGAATTAATGAATCTGTCACAAGTAAAGCAAATGAAAAATTTAGATAGTGCATTAAAAGATAGTGATTTTGAAAAAAAGTCAGAGAATCAAATAGATAGTAGTGAGTTAAGTATTCAAGAAACAGATAATTTAAATGATAGAAATAATAAAAATCAAACGAATAGAGTAATTCCTCAAATTTTTAATCAGGCACTTATGGAACTTGGTGCAATGGTTTGTGTACCAAATGGTGCACCACATTGTGAGGAATGTCCATGGAATGAATTATGTGAAGCGAAAAAACAAAATCGTATAGGAGAACTTCCTGTAAAGAAAAAAGCAAAAGCTCGCAGAATAGAGGAACGAACAGTTTTAATCATAAAAGATGGTGAACAGCTTGCAATTCATAAACGCCCTGCAAAGGGGCTTTTAGCAGGTTTGTATGAGTTGCCAAATGTAGAAGGGTATTTGACAGAAACACAAGTTATTTCCTATTTAAAAGAGCGAGGTTATGAACCGATTCGAATAAAAACTCTTTGTGATGCAAAACATATTTTTTCTCATGTAGAATGGCATATGAAAGGATATCTTGTTTTTTTACAAGCAAAAGAGTATGGAAAGGTACAAGAAGATTTTGGATATAAAGTCAATCAAGCGTTAGATAATAATGATAAAAATGGAATCGAAATAAAAAGAAATAATTTTTCTAGTGAAATAAACCAAAATCCAAATAATGCTAGTAAGAATGAACAAGATACTTCTTTTAATGAAATTAGTCCAATAATAGATATTAATAAAAGTTGTGAAAAAACTAAGAAAAAAGCAAGAAAAAAAGAACAATGGTTGTTTGTTGATGTGGAAGAAACAAAGGAGAAGTATGCAATTCCATCTGCTTTTGTAAAATATGCAGAGTATTTGAATCTGATATTAGGAAAAGATGCGATAGAAAATAAAAGTGTATAATAATGAGGAAACCGATGCATGTGGCGTGCATCGGTTTTATGAAAAAGATTTACTGAGAAAGAAAATCTCTTGCTAGTGGGAGGAACCTCGCAATAAAGCGAGGATATGAAAAAGAAAAAGTAATGTTTTTATATTTATGTTAATAGTATAAAATGGAATTGTGAAATTGATATGTTTTGTTTGTGATTATTTTGTAAACAAATTGTGAACGAAAAAATAAACAAAAATTAAGGAAAAATCAATCGACTATTTTTGGAAAATGTGTATAATGTTGTTAAGAGTTCTAAAATATAGAAACTATGGTCATATGACTATAAATTAAGAAAGAACATTTATAATATAAAATATGATACATTTTATATATAAATTTTATTGGCATAGCCAAGAGTATAAATGGCTTTAGCTATAAGTAATTCAATTATATGGTATTTAGAAATATTATTTGAAAGGAGAATAGGGCTGTTCTACTTATATAAAATATAGTAGATGTGAAAAGTCTAAAAAAATTTATGAAATTACTTACATTTACAATTCCTTGCTATAATTCAGAAGCATATATGGAAAAATGTATTGAATCTATTCTTCCGGGTGGTGAAGATATAGAAATTATTATTGTAGATGATGGTTCGAAAGACCGTACAGCAGAGATTGCAGATGCATATGCAGAAAAATATCCAACAATTGTGCGTGCTATTCATCAGGAAAATGGTGGACATGGTGAAGCTGTAAATACAGGTATTCGCAATGCAAAAGGACTGTATTTCAAAGTAGTAGATAGTGATGATTGGGTAGACCCTGATGCATATGTACAGATTTTAGATAAACTTCGAGAACTTGCCGGAAGTGATACAAATTTAGATATGCTTCTTGCAAATTATGTATATGAAAAAGAAGGTGCAAAACATAAAAAAGTAATGCGTCAAGCTGGTTTTCCAAAAGATAAAGTGTTTACATGGAGTGATATTCGTTACTTTTTAAAAGGACATTACATATTAATGCATTCTGTAATTTATCGTACAAAATTATTACATGAATGTAAATTAGAACTTCCAAAGCACACATTTTATGTAGATAATATTTATGTATATACACCACTTCCAAAAGTAAAAACAATGTATTACATGGATGTGGATTTTTATCGTTATTTTATTGGACGAGCAGACCAATCTGTCAATGAGCAAGTTATGATTCGTCGTATTGACCAACAGATTAAGGTAAATAAAATTATGATTGACCAGTTTGATTTATGGAAAATCCAAAATAAAAAATGTCGTAAGTATATGTTTAATTATCTTGAAATTATTACAGTTGTTTCAACTATTATGTGTCTTCGTTCTGAAACAGAGGAAAATTTACAGAAAAAAAGAGAATTATGGGGTTACATAAAACAAAAAGATATTCGTTTGTTTCATAAATTAAGACGTGGTATTTTAGGAAATGCTATGCATCTTCCTGGAAAAGGTGGTCGCAAAATTTCCGTAGCAGCATATAGACTTTCTCAAAAAGTAATTGGATTTAATTAGTAAAAAATGGGGGATTACAGTCAAGATTGACAATAATCCCTCATTTTTTATCTTAATCAATATAAGTCCATAATTGTAGTTTTTATAAAAAATGATATATGAATAGCTAAAAATTTTTATACAAATATTTTTTATTAAGAAAGAATATGTATTTTATTCGTTAAACTTACATTAATCAGCTTCATGCATATGATTTAATAATTCTACTTTTAAATCGTATAATTTTTGAGATAAGTCTACATAGACTTCTTGTGGATTTGCAAAACGTTTTGTTTCGTTCCAAAGAGTTTCTTTTTCTTTTGCACAGTATTCGCGAATTTCCATTACTTTTGGAGAATGGTAAATAACTTTTCCACCTTTTACAACAGGAATTAAAAGTTCTTTCATGGTGTAAGTTCCACCTGCAAGTTTTGTTTTTTTCCATGGTGCAGCAGGGTCGAATAATTTTAATTCTTTGGATGTATCGAATGTTTCATCAGAAAGACAAATAAGGTCTGCTTTTATTTTGCCTGTTTCATTGTCATAAATACGATAAACAGTTTTATTTCCAGGATTAGTTACTTTTTCAATATTTTCGGAAAGTTTGATTTTTGGAATAAATTCGCCTTTTTCATTTTGAATTGCAGCAAGTTTGTATACTCCACCAAAAGATGGGTTATCCTTAGAAGTAATGAGGTTTGTACCTACACCCCATGAAGTAATTGTTGCACCTTGGAGTTTTAAACTTTGAATTAAGTATTCGTCTAAGTCATTGGAAGCAGAAATAACAGCATCTTGGAAACCTGCATCATCTAACATTTTGCGAACTTTTTTAGAAAGATAAGCAAGGTCACCACTATCCATACGCACACCATAATTTTTAGGATGAATACCGGCTTCACGCAGTTCCGTAAATACGCGAATGGCATTTGGTACACCGGAGTGAAGTGTGTCATAAGTATCTACAAGTAAGGTACAAGCATTTGGATAAAGATTTGCATATTCTTTAAATGCAGTATATTCATCAGGAAAACTCATAATCCAACTGTGAGCATGTGTTCCGAGTACAGGTACATCAAATAGTTGTCCTGCAAGAACATTAGAAGTACCTTTACATCCACCAATCATTGCAGCTCTTGCACCATATGTACCGGAATCCGGACCTTGTGCACGACGAAGACCAAATTCCATAACGCCATCTCCTTGTGCAGCATAACATACGCGAGCAGCTTTTGTTGCAATTAAACTTTGATGGTTCATAATATTTAAAATAGCAGTTTCAATTAATTGTGCCTCCATAATTGGTGCAATTACTTTTAACATAGGTTCTCTTGGAAACATGACAGTTCCTTCCGGAAGTGCATAAATATCACCTGAAAAATGGAAATCAGATAAGTATGTAAGGAAGTCTTCATCAAAAATATGAAGATTTCTAAGATATGTAATGTCTTCTTCACTAAAATGAAGATTTTCAATATAGTCAATAACTTGTTCTAATCCGGCAGAAATTGCATATCCACCTCCGGATGGATTTGTACGATAAAATGCATCAAATACAGCCATGTCGTTATTGCCTGTTTTAAAATAACCTTGCATCATCGTTATTTCATAAAGGTCTGTTAGTAAAGTAAGATTTAATGTGCTCATTGGAATCCCCCTCATTTAATTATGTTCTACACATAAGACATTTTCATTATTAATATAGGCATAAACCCACTATTGTTCGTAGTGGAAGGAATTGCCTAAATTCCTTTTATTTATAAATTGATTATATGTGTATTATAATAGTTATTCTTATGTTATACTATTTTTTGGCTTTTTTCAATTATTAAACATTGTATTTTATATGTTTTTCTATAAATGAAAACATATAGTAAAATAATGTGCAAAAATATAATAAATTACTTCAAAAATTTCATTTTTTAGAAGAAAATATAAATTTCGTATATTTATTAAATTTGTATTATATTATAAAAAAGAGAATTTTTTGTAAAACATATTATTTTTACAACTATAATTTTTTATGAAAATAAAGTATTATGTTAAAAAATATATAATTTTGTTTTTCGTATGCAATATGCATATGAAAAATAGTAAAAAAAATAGTGATAATCTATGGTTGCTATGATATGATAAATACAATAAATATAGAAAGTGAAGAATATAAAATTTGAAATATATTGAAGATAGAAAGAGATGGTTGGGGTATGAATTTATTTGATATTATTGGACCTGTAATGGTTGGACCTTCTAGTTCACATACTGCAGGGGCTGTGCGAATTGGAAATATAGCAAG
>JAFWXB010000345.1 GCA_017523185.1 Lachnospiraceae bacterium
TAAAATAAAATTCATAAGACTTTTGGAGGAATATTCCAATTTCTTTATTGCAGTTTCAATTCGTTCTCCAGCTTCTTTTGTGGATTGAATCCCTGTAATATCTACCGGAAGAATATGTAATGTTCGAAATGCAATTGGTACAAACTCTGTTTTTGCTGTACACATTCTTTCATCAATATCTAAAACTACAAATCCTTTCTCTCCACACTCATCAAAACCTCTACCTTCCAAACAGCCCGGATAACAATACATTCCACGATTATCTAAAACTTCCAAACGATATTTGTGAATATGACCCAATGCTAAATAATCAATGTATTTATCCTTTAGATTATCCAAACAAATCGTTTCTATTTCGTCTTTACTTGTATAATCTTCTAATTGTCCATGCATCATAACAATATTATATTTACTTTCATTCAATACTAACGTTTCATATGCACTTACATGATTGTAATTATCCAATTCAATTCCTGTAATTGTTACATTTCCATAAGTGTAAGTTGTCCATTTATCTCCAAAAAACAGTAAATTTTCCGGAACTTCTTCCAAATGTTCTAAAAAATTGTCACTATCATGATTCCCTTTTAAATAAAGAAAATCTATCTGTGGATTTTGTACAATAACATCTCTTACCGTATTGCGTACCATTGCTGAAACCTTATGTGTATCAAATAAATCACCGGCAATTAAAATAACAGATATATTATTTTTATTTGCATAATCTACCATTCGACTAAATGTACGCAAAATTTCCATCTTACGTTCTTTTACTTTCTCTTTGGAAAGTTTAGATAGATTTGCTGTCATTTTTGAATCTAAGTGCAAATCTGCACAATGTAATATTTTCATAATCTCATTCCATTTCTTATGTTTATTATACCACACCAAACATTTGTTTGCAACTTTTTTGTTACATTTTTGTTTCTAATTGCAAACAACCTCTCATTTGTATAATTGGACCACCTTTTTTCTCAATATAATCTTCTGTAATTGTTACCATACCAATATTATCGTCTTTTGGAATTTCATACATAATATCTAACATAAATTCTTCGATAATTGCACGAAGTGCTCTCGCACCTACTTTCTTTTCTTTGGCACGTTTTGCAATCGTACGAAGTGCCCCTTCATCAAATTCCAATTTTACTTCGTCCATTGCAAGCAATTTTTGATACTGTTTTAAAATTGCATTTTTCGGTTCTGTTAAAATGGAAACTAACATATCCTCCGTTAATGCTTGTAAAGAAAATAAAATTGGCAAACGTCCAATAAATTCCGGAATCATACCAAACTTACGCACATCTTCTACAGTTACTTTTGACAATACATTTTCGTCATTATCGTATTTATCTTTTAAATCTGCTTTAAAACCAATAGATGCTGCTTTATTTAAACGTTCCTTAATAACATCTTCTAATCCCGGAAATGCTCCACCACAAATAAATAAAATATTTTTTGTATTTATCATTGTCATTGGAACCATTGCATTTTTGCTACTTGCTCCTACCGGAACTTCAATTTCTGCCCCTTCCAACAATTTTAACATTCCCTGCTGTACGGATTCGCCACTTACATCACGCTGATTTATATTTTTCTTTTTTGCAATCTTATCGATTTCATCAATAAAAATAATTCCATGTTCTGCACGTTCTACATCATTGTCTGCTGCTGCAAGAAGTTTACTTACAACACTTTCAATATCATCACCAATATAACCTGCTTCTGTCAATGTGGTTGCATCTGTAATCGCAAGTGGTACATCCAATAATTTCGCTAATGTTTTTACCAAATATGTCTTTCCACAACCTGTCGGTCCAATCATAAGCATATTTGATTTTTCAATTTCAATTCCATCTTTATCATCTGACATCACACGTTTATAATGATTATATACTGCAACTGACATTACCTTTTTTGCATGGTCTTGCCCTATCACATACTCATCTAAACTGGCTTTGATTTTATGTGGTGCCGGAATAGAATGAATATCTAAAACGGCTTTTTCTATTTTTTCTTTCTTTTTCTTCTTCTTCAAACGCTGACTATTTGGAATCCCACCACTCATTTGTTCTGATGGATTATTTCCAAAAAGGCTGGATAAATCGACCATACTGATATTTGGCATTTTTCCAAAATTCATATTCATCATATCATTCATATTAAAACCGGAACTATTCATGGAATCAAATGTTTTTTGCATGCAATCATTACAAAGACAAATTCCACCATACATCTTTATCATTTTTCCTGCAATACTCTCCGGTCTGCGACAAATATAACAAATATCTTCATAATCACTATTTGAATTATTCTTTTTGTCATTATTTTTATTATTGACATTCTCTGTTTCGGAAGTTGTAAATTCCTTTTCCTCTGACATTTCATTTCCCTCGATTCTAAAATTAAAAATATAGACTTATTATACTTCACACGAATCGGAAACTCAAGTAATATAACATTCTGAAAATAAAATTCATAAAAATTTAAGTAAATAACATTCTCCTACTTGCTAAGCATTCTTTTTTATGTTATAATCGACATATGTCGGAAATGGAGGTGTAACAATGGCAAGACCGAAACGCTGTCGCCGAATTTGTATTGAACCGGAACATATTTCTTTTTCTCCAGAAGACAGTATTATTGTAGATACACTTACAATGACCCTTGACGAATACGAAGTCATTCGACTTGTAGATTTAGAAAAAATAACACATGAACAATGTGCCTCTCGTATGAATATTTCCAGAACAACAGTAACTGAAATCTATGAAACTGCAAGAACAAAACTTGCAGACAGCCTTGTCAATGGAAAACGCCTTATCATTGCTGGTGGAAATTATACTATCTGTGATGGTTCTGCTCAAACTACTTGCAATAAAGTATGTCACAAAGCACAACTACTACACACAACTATATTGCCAAAACCAACAACATTATTAAATAAAGAAAGGACTACTATTATGAGAATTGCAGTAACTTATGAAAATGGACAAATTTTTCAACATTTTGGACACACATCACAATTTAAAATCTATGATGTAAACGAAACCGGTATTGAAAATGCACAAGTGATTGATACTAATGGACAGGGACATGGTGCACTTGCCGGATTTCTTACTCAAAATAATGTAGATGTACTTATTTGTGGTGGAATTGGTGGTGGTGCACAAATGGCTTTAGCACAAATGGGTATTCAATTATTTGGTGGTGTTTCCGGAAATGCTGATGACGCTGTAAATGCATTTTTAACACAAACACTTACTTACAATCCAAATGTACGTTGTAATCACCATGACCATGAACATGGTAATGGAGAACACACTTGTGGAAATCATGGATGTGGCAGCGACAGTTGTCATTAAGTAAAAAAATTGTAAAACTTAAAGAATCTACCTTTTTAAAATATATCAAAATCAATATAAAAAAGCTGTTACTCCAATACATTTATTGGAAACAGCTTTTTTATCATTTTTTATATAAACAAGAAAATACACTATCTTTCGTTAGTTTTGCAATTTTCTATAATTGTGTTTCTAAAAAACCTTCACAACCTTTTAAAATTTCATCATATGTCTTTCCATAACTTCCTGTATACCATGGGTCATCAATATCCCCTGGTGTATCTGTATAATCCAAAAGAAGTGTTACTTGCTTTGCTAATGTTTCGCCAAATTCACGACGAATATTTCGCAAATTGTATGATTCCATCGCAATCAAATAATCAAATTCTTGAAAATCAGACTTTACTAATTTACGAGCAGAATGACCTTTATAATCAATATTATGTCTTGTAAGTTCTACACGAGCAGGTGGGTAAATGGGATTACCGATTTCCTCGTAGCTTGTAGCAGCAGAAGCAATATAAAATTGGTCTGCAATGTGTTTTTTGGATACTAAATCCTTTAAAATGTATTCTGCCATAGGGGAACGACAAATGTTGCCGTGGCAGATGAATAGAACTTTTATCATTTATATGAAACTCCTTGAAAATACTGATTTTCCTTGATTTTACGCCATTTGTAAGCATTTTTGTGATAGAAAACATTCTCTCTTTTCCCTGCATAACTTGGCATAAATTTGTATATTTTGTCCTTCAAATTTAGTAAAATTTTAGTAAAATGGCGTAAATTTACTATTTTACTAAAATCCTTTTTGTCTAGGAAATTGCCGTTTTTACATATCTTTTATGTGTCTGGTGTATCTTTTGCCATCTTTGAAACCCTGTCCAATTCTTCCTTGGCATCTTCTAAATTGATATGTGTATAGGTATTTAAAGTTACTCCAATATCTGCATGACCCATAAGATACTGTAATGTCTTTGGATTCATTCCGGATTTCGCCATATTGCTACAATAGGTATGTCTGCATACATGAGGCGTAACTTTCGGCAATTCTTCTTTATAGATGTTGTTATATTTTGTTATAATATGTTGAAAATATTTCTCCCAATGAAGTGCTACCATCGGCATATCATTTTTATCTAAGAAAAGAAAACCACTATATCCGTTTATCTTCGGTTCTTTTTTCGGTTTCTTTCTCTGATTCACAATTCGCATAAAACATTCATACACATCTTCCGACATTGGAAGAATACGTGTTCCGCAAGTAGTTTTTGTAGTTTCCACAACATATTCCATATTGCTTTTTCTCTGTAACTGATGATTAACGTTAATGGTTCTGTTTTCAAAATCAATATCATTTATCGTCAATCCTACAAATTCCGAAATTCGCATTCCCGTCTTAAACAAAATATAAATTCCATCATAATACTTGCAAAAATGTGTATCGTTCTTGATGAACTCTAACAGCATTCGTTCCTGCTTTCTGGTAATTGCTTCTCTTGTAACACTATCATTGACAACTACAGTACATAGTTGAAATTCAAACGGATTTTTGCGTATCAAATCATCGTCTACTGCCATTTGAAAAGCCGGTCGTAATACACCACGAATGGAATGTATCGAACTATATCCTCGCCCATTTGCCTGAAGCTGTATCAGCCATGCCTTTGCATCGGATAATTTCACTTTGTCAATTCGCATTGCACCAAAAGCATCTTTCTTTAAAATATTAACGACAGTTTTATAGCCTGCTTTGGTGGTATGTCTGACCCCTGCTTTCTGTAAAATATACTTCTGTACTAAGGTAAGAACCGTAATATCTCCACCACAGGCTATAATGCCATTCAGTAAATCTTTCATAAGTTCCTGTTCTTTTTCTCGCAAAGAAATACATTTTCTTCTTCCTGCTGGAAGCGGGTCTGTCGGTTCTAATTTCCAACTGTAAATAAATCTCTGTTTTCCATAATGGTCTGTATATACATACGCATATCTTCCGTCTGCTCTTTGGCTTTCTCCGCTTCGTAAAATGCGACCTCTTTTATCTCGTCGTTTACTCACTTTTCGCTCCTTTCTCATCGAAGAAGCCCTAGCACGATATAAATATAGTATATCATAACTAAGACAAATTTACTATAAAAATACAAAATTTTACCATTTTTTCTATCACACAACCAAGCTTATAATGTCGTTGTATGATTGAGAAATTCTTCGAATTTTTTTCTGTTTATGAGTGACTTATTTCCTATTTGAATAGTAAAACATAATTCTGTTTCTTGATATTCCGTTATCAGATTTCTAATCTTTTTTTCTCCAATACCAAAATATTTTGTCGCTTCTTCCACGGTAAGCATATACTTTTCCCATATGGGAACAACTACTGATTTTCGTTTTTCTTTTGAATTATCATTCATAAAATATTTTCTTCCTTTAATTTTTTTGCATCTCTTATATACCTGCGAATACAGACAGCGATTTCCATATTAGCAGATATATAACACCTCACAGGTAGCAGTCGGGTTCTGCCCACATTGGAATTGCACCATCAATCTCTATTTGACCGTTTCCGGAAGTATCATTATCACGAAACTGTATCTTCGCCATGTGTTTCCCAAGCACATTGCAACATAACATTCTTCGCTCCTGTTATTTTTCTTCATATTTCAAAACAGATTATTTTTCATTCATTCTGTCTTTTGCTCAAACTAACCATCATTGCGTGTCTGCTGTTCGGCTCCTCAGTTTCTCACGTCCTGCAAGGTATCTATGAAATTGTCAATGTCCGATTCTGTATAGATATCTCATTCTCTGGAAGGGATTACAGAAATAAGAGTAACCGTTCAGCATACGCTGACTGTTACGGACGGCATCCATATTCCAAGTTGCTTTGGCAAGATGGATGCCGCTTTGGCTTACTTTACTTGTTCTCTTCGCACCAATCAGCGGAGTGATTGGTGCTAGGCTGAAGATTTAAATAAGATTCTATACTGGGTCAAATGTTAATATCGCAATAATTAATTTTGTTTCCAATCTGCGACGCAATTCTTCATTCACATGATAATATTGCTCTCCATATTCATCATATAATGTTCCTGCTGATAAACGAATTATGTAATCTTCATAATATTTTAAAACACGATTCAATGCATTCACATCACCGGATACTGCCTTCTCAATCGTATGATATGGCACAAGATTTAAACAGTTATTCATTCTTTTCATTTTCCAGTTCCTCTATAAATTTCTTTAGTTTTTGCAAAGAGCTGGTTTTATGATGAAAAATTGTACTTGGAACAAGATTTAACTGCTTCGCAATTTCTGTATCTTTCAGTTCCATAAAAAATGACAATAATATCACTTTTCGTTTGGTTTCTGAAAGAGAACTTAAGGCTTCATAAAGCACTTCATCTCTCACTTCAATATCATATTCAAAAATATGAAACATTTCGGCACTAACACTCTCCATCCATTCATTTTGTATCCATTCCTCTGCAACATTTAATTCATTCAACTGTTCCTGATTCAGTTCGGAGAAACATACTTCATGTTTCTGTAAACGTTTTTTCTCTCTTTGATAATCGTTTGCTTCATTTCTCAATACAGTCTTACAAAAACTGTCAAACTGTTTACGTATTCTCAGTTGTTCTTCGAAAGGAGTTTGCTCCATAGAGTTCACCTCCTTTCTGCATGAAAATAGAGTAAAATATATCCCTTCATTTATTAGCACGAATTCAAGGGGTCAAAAATTCGAAACTTTTTCAAATTTTTTGAAAAAAATTAAAAAAATTTTGAAAAACTAAAAAAAGAACATCTATACAAACCTTATTGGTTTGATAAATGCTCTTTTTATTACCACATATGGTAGTATCTATATATAATTACTCCTATTACAATTACATAAAGTTCTTTGTTTTCATTACTTACTGAATCTGATTCTTTCTGCAGTTTTGCCCAAAAAAATAGCAAGCAATGATTATTGCCTGCTATCCCTATTTTTATTGTATCTCGTATTATTTCTATCATCTGAATCATTTTGAAATTAGCCCCTTAATAATCGTACTAATACACAATATATA
>JAFWXB010000003.1 GCA_017523185.1 Lachnospiraceae bacterium
ATTGTTTTCACAAAATTAGTTGCATCTACTAAACTTTCATGTGTTCCTGTATCAAGCCAAGTAAATCCTTGACCTAATAATTCTACATTTAATTCGCCATCTTCTAAATAAATACGATTTAAGTCGGTAATTTCCAGTTCACCACGAGCAGATGGAGCTAAATTTTTTGCATATTCTACAACTTTATTATCATAAAAATAAAGACCTGTTACACAATAATTACTCTTTGGTTTTTCCGGTTTTTCTTCAATAGAAATTGCTTTTCCATCTTTATCAAATTCTACAATACCAAAACGTTCCGGGTCGTCTACATAATAACCAAATACTGTTGCACCTCTTCCTCTTTCTGCATTTTCTACTGCTGCTTTTAAACGCTTTTTCAAACCATGTCCTGCAAAAATATTATCTCCAAGAACCATTGCAACCGTATCATTACCAATAAATTCTTCACCAATAATAAATGCCTGAGCAAGTCCATCCGGGCTTGGTTGTACTGCATAAGATAAATTCACACCAAACTGATGTCCATCTCCTAATAATTCCTGAAATCTAGGTGTATCTTGTGGAGTAGAAATAATTAAAATATCACGAATACCTGCATTCATAAGAACAGACATTGGATAATAAATCATTGGTTTGTCATAAATAGGAAGTAACTGTTTTGATGTTACCATTGTAAGTGGATAAAGACGTGTGCCTGAACCACCTGCTAAAATAATACCTTTCATATGAATCTCCTTTTTCTTAAAATATATCATATTTACAACGTTTTATCTTTTATATTTGCATTATAAAAGATGACCTTAGGTCACCTTCAAGTACTTTTTTTATTTTTTTAAATTCAATAAACATTCTTTTTCCTTTAAAAAACAAATATCTAAGTAAACACCGAATTGATATCTACTTACATATTCTTATATTATATAGATAATTCAATTCATTATACAATTTAAATTTTTCCTAAATAACTGCAATCCTCCTGTCAACAATGTCATTCATCTTCTGTTTCATAATAATTGACAATAAAATTTCCAATAATAGTACAATAAGGGCAACAGCAAATATGTTACCCTTATTGTACTTATATTCTATAATATTTTTATTAATCTCTTTGAAATAAATCTCTTGTATAAACTTTTTCTTTTACATCATCCAAAATAGAATCGTATCTATTTGCAAGAATACATTGTGATAAGCATTTAAATTCTTCTAAATTGTTGACTACTTTGCTTCCAAAAAACTTCGTACCATCTTCTAAAGTCGGTTCATAAATAATAACTGTCGCACCTTTTGCTTTAATACGTTTCATAACACCTTGAATAGAACTCTGTCTAAAATTATCTGAATTACTTTTCATTGTTAAACGATAAACACCAACTACAACATCTTTTTCTTTATTTACATCCCAACTACTATTCGCCTCATATGCACCTGCAATTTCTAATACACGATCTGCAATAAAATCCTTACGTGTACGATTACTTTCTACAATTGCAGACATCATTTCTTGTGGAACATCTGCATAATTAGCCAATAACTGCTTTGTATCTTTTGGTAAACAATACCCACCATATCCAAAAGAAGGATTATTATAATGTCCTCCAATACGAGGATCCAAACATACACCATCAATAATTTGTTGTGTATCTAATCCTTTCATTTCTGCATATGTATCTAATTCATTAAAATAAGACACACGAAGTGCAAGATATGTATTAGCAAAAAGTTTTACTGCTTCTGCTTCTGTAAATCCCATATAAAGCGTATCAACATTTTCTTTAATAGCACCTTCCTGTAAAAGTTCAGCAAATATATGAGCAGCTTCAACTAGTCTTTCATCTTCCATATCTGTTCCTACAATAATACGAGAAGGATATAAATTGTCATATAAAGCCTTTGACTCACGTAAAAATTCAGGACTAAAAATAATATTTTTACTACCTGTTTTTTCTCTAATAGTTGCAGTAAATCCAACTGGAATCGTAGATTTAATAACCATAATTGCATTTGGATTATATTCCATAACAAGTTTAATAACTGCTTCTACAGCTGAAGTATCAAAAAAATTCTTTTTACTATCATAATTCGTAGGAGCTGCAATCACTACAAAATCTGCATTTTCGTATGCTTCCTTTGCATCTAACGTAGCTTTTAAATTCAACTTTTTTGTTGCTAAATATTCTTCTATATAATCATCCTGAATTGGTGACTTCTTATTATTAATCATATCCACTTTTTCAGGTACAATATCCACAGCTACTACTTCATTATGCTGTGCTAATAAAGTTGCAATAGAAAGACCTACATAACCAGTTCCTGCAACTGCAATTTTCATATTATTCATTATTTTATTCCTCTTTCTACTAAAAAACATCTTACATGTAAAATTCTTTATACCATTCTGCAAATTTACGCAAACCATCTCTTAAACTTGTACTTGGCTTAAAACCAAAATCACGTTCTAAAGCTGATGTATCTGCATATGTAACTGGTACATCTCCTGGTTGCATTGGTACAAGTTCTTTGTGTGCTTCAAAATCATAATCATCTGGCAATACACCTGCACGAATTAATTCTTGTTGAAGAATATCTACAAATTCTAATAAATTTTCTGGTTGATTATTACCAATGTTATAAACTGCATATGGTGGAATTGGCAAATTATCATCTCCAATTTTACGTTCAGGAGCTTTTTGCATAACATGAACAATACCTTCTACAATATCATCTACATATGTAAAATCACGTTTACAATTTCCATAATTAAAAATCTGAATCTTCTCACCTGCACGCAG
>JAFWXB010000346.1 GCA_017523185.1 Lachnospiraceae bacterium
AAAGTCAACGTGTCCCGGCGTATCAATTAAGTTAAAAATATATTCTTCGCCATTTTTTGCATTATAAATAATACGAACTGCCTGTGATTTAATTGTAATTCCACGTTCACGCTCTAAATCCATATTGTCAAGTACCTGTGCTTGCATTTCACGACTTGTCAAAGTACCTGTTTTTTCAATAATACGGTCTGCTAAGGTTGATTTTCCGTGGTCAATATGGGCAATAATACAAAAATTACGAATTTTGCTCTGTTCTACTGACATATAATATCCTCATTTCTTAATTTTTCGTAGAAAATTATCTTTCATTTACATATATTCGATAAGTTAAAATTTATCAAACTCATATTATTTATGAAAGATATAAAATTTTGCAAAATTTTATTGCATTATTTAATAATATAACAATGAAAAATTGCATAAAAATTCTTTTGTTTATAAATAATACAAACACTTTAAATTATATAGGAGAGTAATTTATTTTTCAATTCATTCTTATAAAAATCAAAAAATATTACTCTCCTAATTTGATATTATCTTTTTATAACTATAAATGAGCGAATTTAAGATATTGCACAAATGTATCTATACCCAAAAGACATATGTTATAATAAGAAATGTCTTTATATAATGAACAAATAAACGATATTTTTATGCAATTTTTTGTATTTTATCAATTATAGTTTATAATAATGAAAACTCCTTTTTTCCGGACAACCACAACTGATGCTTTACATTATCTGATGTAAAACTCATTTCTACGGATTGCTCATAAATTTTTTGTAATTGTTCTTTTGTAAAAGAAAATTGTTCT
Organism: Lachnospiraceae bacterium; assembly: GCA_017523185.1. Next base: position 815 of record JAFWXB010000346.1, read on the forward strand.
ACAATCTTTTCAAATTCTTTTGTACTTGTTGTACCACTTACTGTACGATTATCGGTATTAATAGAAATTGGTACTTCTGCTCTCATAAATACACTAATTGGATACTCACGAAAATCTGTAAGTGCTTTCGTTTGCAAATTACTTGTTGGACAAAGTTCCACACCTACATTTCGTTTTGCACATTCTCGCATAAGCTCAAAATCGCTTGCCATTGCAATCCCATGTCCTAAACGTTTTGCACCAAGTTCTAATGCAACTTTGATATTTTCTTTACTGCCACATTCGCCGGAATGAATGGTATACGGAATCCCTAATTGCTTTGCTAAGTTAAAAAATTCCACAAATTGTTTTGTTGGATATGCTTTTTCATCTCCTGCAAGGTCACAAGCAACTACACTTCCCATTATATTTTTATCATACAAATTTACAGCTTCTTTTAACATATGAATATTTGTATCCATATCTAAATTTCTCATACCACACACAATAATTCCACTATAAATCCCTGTTTTTTCATGTGCTTTTTGTAACCCTTTTTGTACACTTTCTACAATTTCACAAATTGACAATCCTTGTGCAGTAGAAAAAGAAGGAGCAAAACGTACTTCTAAATATTTTACATTTTCCTCAAATGCCGATAACGCAAGCTGTTCTGCTGATTTTTCCAATCCTTCTTTTGTCTGAATACAGCGAATTGGCAAATCAAAACGCTTTAAATATTCTGCAAGGCTATTACAATCTTTTGGAGCTTCTAATAATTCTTTTAATTGTGTTATTTCATACGTTTCGCCTAAATCGTTTAATAGCTTTTGTGTTATTTCAAGACCCATAGAACCATCTAAATGACAATGCAAATCCAGTTTGGGCATTTTCTTTAACATATAGATTCCCCCTTTTATACAACAAATCAGATAGGAATATTCGTTTTTAAAACAACAAAATAATTACGAAAAATTCCCCAATCATCTTCTATTATTTTACAAAAAATTACAATTAACGAACTCTTGCGTTTTATAGATTGTTACTATAAAGCTACACCAATTTGTCTAATATTGAACTTCCAATAGTATCTTCTGGCATTTCTACTCCAAAATTCTCTGCAATAGTTGCTCCAATTATTGCAAAATTTTCCGATTCTTCTAATTGTCCATTTCCGTTAAATGATGGAGAATACGCTAAAAATGGAACTTTTTCTCTTGTATGGTCTGTACCTGTATACGTTGGGTCATTTCCATGGTCTGCAGTTATAATTAAAAGGTCATCTTCTTTTAAAAGTGGTAAAAGTTCACCTAATTTTACATCAAATTTTTCAATTTCTTTTGCATAGCCTTCTACATCTCTGCGATGTCCCCAAAGAGCATCAAAATCTACTAAATTTACAAAGCAAAGTCCTGTAAAGTCTTTCTTTGCGATTTCAATCGTTTGTTCCATGCCATGTACACTACTTTTGGAATGATGACTTTCAGTAATACCTTCGCCCACAAAAATATCATTGATTTTTCCAACGGAAATTACTTCAAAACCTGCATCTTTTAACGAATTTAAAACGGTTCTTCCAGTCGGTTTTAAAGCATAATCATGACGATTGCTTGTGCGTTTAAATTCACCTTTTTTCTTGCCTACATATGGTCTTGCAATGACACGACCCACACGCCATTCATCTTTCATCGTCAATTCTCTTGCAATTTCACAATAGCGATATAAAGTTTCCAGTCCCATTGTTTCTTCATTCCCACAGATTTGAAGTACAGAATCAGCTGAAGTATACACAATTACAACATCATTGTTAATTTCTTCTTCTGCAAGTTCTTCTAAAATTTCTGTTCCACTTGCTGATTTATTTCCAACAATCTTTTTTCCAAAACGCTGTTCTAATTCATCTATCAATTCTTGTGGAAATCCATGTTCTGTAAATGTTACAAAAGGTTTTGTTGTATGAATCCCCATCATTTCCCAATGTCCTGTCATGGTATCTTTTCCGTTACTTGCTTCTTTCATAGACATATAGTACCCTTTTGGCTGTTCTATCGGTGGCACTTGTTTTAATTCTTTTAAATTGGCAATTCCAAGTTTTTGTAAATTTGGAATTGTAAATGTATCCATTGCCTTTGAAATATTTCCTAAAGTATCTACACCAATGTCTCCAAATTTAGCTGAATCTGGCATTTCTCCTATTCCAAGTGAATCTACTACAATTGTAAAAATACGTTTAAATTTTTGCCCCATAATATCCTCCTATATCTTATTAAAAAACTGCCGAAAATATTGCATACTTATATATTTATGCAACACTTCCGACAGTTTATAATCACTACTATCTTTTAATATCCACTTCCGTTATCCTGATTTTTTACAATTTTTACAATACGGCTTGTTCCTAAACGACTTGCTCCAAGTTCTATGAATTTTTCTGCATCAGACATAGAGGAAATTCCACCTGCTGCTTTGATTTTTACATCAGAACCTACGTATTTTGCGAATAATTCTACATCTGCAAATGTAGCACCTGCTGTTGAAAATCCTGTGGAAGTTTTAATAAAATCTGCTCCGGAAGCTGTTACAATTTCACACATTTTAATTTTTTCTTCGTCTGTTAATAAACAAGTTTCGATAATTACTTTTAAAATTCTTCCATCACAAGCTTCTTTAATTGCTTTAATTTCATTTAAAATATAGTCATATTCTTTGGCTTTTAACATACCAACGTTGATAACCATATCAATTTCATCTGCTCCATTTGCCACAGCATCTTTTGTTTCAAATACTTTCACAGCTGTTGTATAATTTCCATTTGGAAAACCAATAACAGTACATACTTTACATTTATCGCCCATATATTCTTTTGCTTTTTTTACATAGCAAGTTGGAATACATACCGATGCTGTTTCATATTTAATTCCATCATCACAAATTGCTTTGATTTCTTCCCATGTTGCAGTTTGCAATAATAAAGTATGGTCTACCATGCTTAAAATCTGTTTTTGTTCCATATCCTTCTCCTAGTTTTTCTTCAATATTTTATAGTATTATAAATATGTTACTCCTATCCTATGAATAAACTGATACCATCTTCAAAATTCTTCATTTATAATATCAAATTATCTTTTATATAGAATATGCTTTACCAAAATAATTCCAATTTTACATATTATAAACTATTTACTTAAATTTGCCGGTCCAAATCCCATTGGAAGCAATTCTCGCAAAGTCATTACTTTATATTCTTGTGGATTTTTTGCAAGAATAATTTCAAAAGTATCATAATTGCAAAATTCCATCATTACTTGACGACATACACCACATGGAGCACAAAGTTCCGGCTCATCTATTCCGTCTGCTCCACCTACAATTGCAATTGCTTCAAATTCATAATCGCCTTCGCTAACTGCTTTAAAAAATGCTGTACGTTCTGCACAATTGCTTGGTGTATAACCTGCGTTTTCAATATTACATCCTTTATAGACTTTTCCATCTTTTGTCAAAAGTGCTGCTCCTACTTTAAAATGGGAGTATGGTGTATATGCCATTTTTCTGGCTTCCATTGCCATTGTAATTAATTCACTCTTTTGCATATATGCCCCCTCTCGAATAACATACACAATGTTCTCTATTTTTGGTTATTCATAAATATATAATTTTATCTTTTTACTTAGATTTTACAAACGGTTTACCATTTGCTGCAGGTGTATGTGCTTTTCCTACAAATAAAACAAGTGCAATTAATGTTACCACATATGGAATCATGGAAATTAAGTTTGGAGAAATCGTATTTCCCATACTTGCAAGCGATTTGATACCTGTACATAATCCAAATAATAAACAAGCTTTTGTTGCACCTTCCGGGGAAAATTTACCAAAAATAACTGCTGCAATCGCAATAAAGCCTTGTCCTACAATAATACTTGGACGGAACTGATTTACAGTTGCAAGTGTTACAAACGCACCACCAAGTCCTGCTAAAAATCCGGATAAAATAACACAAATATAACGTACTTTATATACGTTAATACCTAAAGATTCACAAGCTTCCGGATGTTCTCCAACAGCTCTTAAATGTGTACCAAATTTTGTTTTATAAAATACAAACCAACATACAAATGCTACTACAAATACAAGATATGCTACACTATATACATTTAATACATTCCCGAAGAAAGACCCCGGCTCAAATACACCATCAAATAATTTTGGAAGTTTGGAAGATGTTTCCATTGGTGGTGTATCAGAAGAATTAAATAATGCCTTACTTACGAAAATTGCAAGTCCCGGTCCAATAAAGTTAATTGCAGTACCTGCGATTGTTTGGTCTGCATGATACGAAATACATACAATTGCATGAATAAGTCCAAATACAGCACCTGCTAAACCACCACACAAAAAGGCAAGCCAACCATTTCCTGAAAAATAACCAACAACTGCTCCTGTAAAAGCACCAACGGTCATCATTCCTTCAATACCAATGTTTACGACACCACTTCGTTCTGAAAAACAAGAGCCTAACGCTGCAAATAAAAGTGGAGGTGTAGCAATCAAGGTTGCATTTATTAAAAGTCCTAAACTAGAAATCATATTATTTTCCTCCTTTTTTTGCTGCTTTTAAGAAAAATGCTTTAAATACATGAGAAACTGCAATAAAAATAATAATTACACCCATGATAATATTAACTACTTCTTTTGGTGCTCCAATTAAGTTTAATTTTGAACCACCATATTTCATCGCACCATAGAAAATAGCTGAGAAAATACATCCAATCGGACTAGAACCTGCAATTAGTGCAACTGTAATTCCTTCAAATCCATATCCTTCCTGTCCTGCAAACTGTGTTAAACGTCCTGCCATACCTAAAAGCTGTACAGCACCACCAACACCTGCTAATGCACCCGAAATTCCAAGTGCTGTAAGTACGGATTTATCAGAATTGATACCTGCATATAATGCAGCATTTTGGTTAAAACCAACCGCTTTTAATTTATAGCCTAAAGTTGTTTTATCAAGGATTATCCAAATAATAATTGCTACTACAACTGCAATTACAATACCCCAGTTTGCAGCAGTACAGCCTAAGGACTTAATAAGACCTTCCGGTAATAAAATTCTTGCAGAATCTAAAATATCTTTAGAAGATTCTCCACCTGCCGATGCTTTTACAGATTCTAAGTTTACAACATAATTAGATAAATAAAATGCTAACCAGTTAAACATAATAAATGATAATACTTCGTGAATCCCACGTTTTACTTTTAAAAGTCCTACTAAATACGACCATACAAATCCTGCTAATGCAGCACCTAAAATACATACAATCGCATGAATCACCGGTGGAAGTTCTACAAAAATACCAAGTAATGTCGCTACAATTCCACCAATAACAAACTGTCCTTCTGCACCAATATTAAATACACCTGTACGGAACGAAAATGCAACACTTAAACCGGTAAAAATAAGTGGTGCAGCATATACAAGTGTCCAAACCATGTATTTTGTTTTTCCAAAAATACCATCAAATAATCGTGTGTATGCTTCTATCGGACTAATTCCTGCAACTGCCAAAAAAATTGCCCCTATAATAAAGCCTAATATAATTGCAATCATTGTGTAAAGTACATTACTTTCTAAAATACTTTTTTTCTTATTCATGTTCTTTACCTCCTGCCATCATAAAGCCTAATTCTTTTTCATCTGCATCTTTACCATTTACACGACCTGTAATTTTTCCTTCAAAAATAACATCAATATGGTCGGAAAGGCTCATAATTTCATCTAATTCAAAAGAAACTAAAAGAACGGCTCTGCCTTTATTTCTCTGTTCTACGATATATTTGTGTACAAATTCAATCGCACCAACGTCAAGTCCTCGTGTTGGGTTTACAGCAATTAACAAATCTTTATCATTTGTTACTTCTCGTGCAATGATAACTTTCTGTTGATTACCACCTGATAACGTACCTGCCGGTTTTCCTTCTGAACCTCTTGGACGCACATCAAATTTATCAATTAATTTTAATGCGTGTTCACGAATTGCTTTTCTATCAAGAATAAAATTCTTAGAGAACGGTTCTTCTTCAAAATGTTGTAAAATCATATTGTCTTCAATCGAAAAATCAAGTACCAAACCATGTTTTTGACGGTCTTCCGGAATACTTGAAATTCCACTTTGGAAAATTTCTTTTGGTGTTTTATTTACCACTTCTTTTCCATTGATTAATACAGAGCCGGAATCTGCTTTTCTAAGACCAGTTAAAATTTCTACAAGCTCAGACTGTCCGTTTCCATCAACTCCGGCAATTCCTACAATTTCACCTTTACGAACTGTAATACTAAAATTATCTAAAACCGTTACGCCACGATAATCTTTTGCACAGAGATTTTTTACTTCTAATGCAGGTTCGCCCGGTTTTTGTTCTTTTTTCTCTACTTTAAAGCTAACATCACGTCCTACCATCATTGCAGCAAGTGCATTTTCATCTACTTTTCGCACATTAACAGTATCGATATATTTTCCCTGACGAATAATTGTACAATAATCGGAACAAGCTGTAATTTCTTTTAACTTATGCGTAATTAAAATAACACTTTTCCCGTCTTTTGTTAAAGAACGAATAATTTCAATCAATTCCTCAATTTCCTGTGGAGTTAAAGATGCTGTTGGCTCATCTAAAATTAACGTATTCGCCCCACGATATAATACTTTTAAAATTTCTACACGTTGCTGCATACCAACTGAAATATCTTCAATTTTTGCATCAGGGTCTACCTGCATACCATATTTTTCAGAAAGTTCAATTACTTTTTGTCTTGCAACAGCTTTATCTACAACAAGTCCTTTCTGTGGTTCCACTCCCAATACAATATTTTCCGTAACCGTAAATGGTTGAATTAACATAAAATGTTGGTGTACCATACCAATCCCAAGTGCAATTGCATCATTGGCACTTGACATACTAACTGCTTTTCCATTTACTTCAATTGTTCCACTTGTTGGTTTATAAAGCCCATACAGAACATTCATCAATGTACTTTTTCCTGCTCCGTTTTCACCTAAAATTGCGTGAACTTCACCTTTGTGTACGGTTAAATTGATGTGGTCGTTTGCTGTAAAATCACCGAATTTTTTTACAATATCTTTCATAGCAATTACCACTTTGCTCTCGTCAATGTAACTTACTCGTTCCAACGTCCGTACCTCCTTTAAAAATATAATCATAATAGTTATACGGATATTCGCAATCCGATTTCGCTATAGTTCTAAACGAATAACTGCTTTTGCAGTTTATCCGGTGTTCCTTGTACTCCACCTGATATAAATAAGTCTTTCTCGCCTCTTAATACTCCACGTATTTAAAGCGATGAACTTATTTCATTCGATTAAATGATAATAATTTCCTGAAATCCCATTCCCTTTAGAATTTCTTCTAATTCCTCCAAGTATGTCCTTGATGGGATTTCGAAAGTTCGATATTCTTCTCGAACACCTATTGGTCTGTACGCAATTAATTTTATACGAAATGACCCATATGGTAAAAATTGTGACAAAAACATTCCCATATTTTTTACACTTTCCATTGTATCATATAAATCCGGTACAATAACTGCCCTGACCTCGTATAATTTCTTACGTTCAGCTAAATATGCTGTATTCTTTAAAACAATTTCATTCGAAACATCTGTAATTTTCTGATGTTCTGCATTATCAAATGCTTTGATATCTATCATAACACCATCTGTAACTTCTAATAAATCTTCTTGTTCTTCAAAAGAAATTGTTCCATTTGTATCAATCAGAGTTGTAAGCCCATCTTTTTTAGCAAGAATAAATAATTCTTTTAAAAAATCCGGTCTTAACATACATTCTCCACCTGAAACAGTAATTCCACGAATAAAAGGAATTTGTTTTTTTACTTTTTGATAAACTTCTTCGACGGAAAGTGTATATGTACGAGGTGAACTATCATGTGGACACACATGTATACAAGTATCACATTCCATACATTTTTTCTCATCATATATAATATTGCCCATTTCTCCGATTGTAAGTGCACCAACCGGACAATTTTTTACACAAATGCCACATTGTTGACACATTCCTCTTGTTTCAGGATTATGACAATATTTACAATTTATATTACAACCTTGCAGAAAGACAGCCGTTCGATTTCCGGGACCATCTACGCTGCTAAAGGGAATTATCTTATTAATTACTGCTTTCATGAAACTTTTATTAACGAACCTTTCTATTTAATGCATGTCCGTTTTTTGATGCTCCTGATGCCAATCCGGTTGTATTTAATACAACTGCATTTCCTGCATCTAACTTTTCAATTTCAGAACGTTTTGCAAGATATCCTGTTACACGCACAACATCACTATCGCTAGAATAAAATGACAAATAGCGAATCTGTTTTTGGAATGCACCTTTGATAATATCAAGCACAAATTCCGGATTTTTGTGTACCGTGATATCAATTGGGAAAATATCACCCGTTCCGGATGGAAAATACTTGTGAAACATACTCATAACCATTAATTGGTCGACAAGTTCTTCCGGTTCTTCACCAATCGGAATACGTGTTCCCGGTGTAACACATTCATCTTGTGCAAGTCCTACTTGTGCATGAAGCAGAAAATGATTATCTGCAATTTCACAATATGGATTTTCATGTGCATCATTAAATGCTTTGATAATATCCATAATTTCCACGCCAAGACGATTTGCTTCTTCATCATGTCCAAAACGACCTGTCTTTCCTTCTTTTTCCAAAAGAATATTAACTGCATCTGCTAAACCTACAAGACCAAACATTGCTGTAAAACGTTCTCGTTTAATAAAACCTTCTTTTGCTAAAAAATGTGATTCAAAAAATCCACTTTCTTCTACTTCAAAGCGAATACGTTCGTCCATATAATCAGCCATTACTTGCATTACATATGGAAGTTCTTTTTCTTTAAAATCTGCAATATTTTTTGCTCTTTTTGCAATATTCCCAAGAATTAAACGACAAAGTGTATATGCACCTCCACCTAAGGATAAGCCATTATAACAACTTGCAATTACATATTTCTCAGATAATTCTGTTTGAAACATCTTGTGATTCGCAAAACTAGGTTTTGCACTTTCTAATGCACAACGAATCGCACATAATGCAAATTCATCTTCCGTAACACCATCTTCATATTTCATTGTAAGATTTGGAACAGCGTGTTGCAATTCTGTTTCTACTTCCAATAAAATCTTACCTGCTTTTGTTGCCTTTGGTCCAATATTTGCATGTGCAAATGCATCTAATACGGTTTTATCAATATGTGTCATAAACATTTTGATAAGTTTTTTTGCTTGTTTTTCGTCTACCGTATCAATAAATGGTTCTAAAAGTTCATCTAACTGTCCCAAATATACAGGATAATTTGTAATACTTGGTACATGTTTATAAAAAATAAGCAATGTATTTAATGCTTCATATAAATCAGAAGGTGGTGCAAGTTCCAAAAATTGACATCCCTCTTGCATTAATTTTATATAATCCGGTACGATATAACGTGGACGCATTGGAGCATGACCTTCAAACAAATCACAAATACATTGATTTTCTCCATAATACAGTTCTTCAAATCCTTCCGGAAGTTGTAACACTTCTAACATAGAATCTGCTGTATTAGCAAGATTTGTAAGTTTCTGCTCATGCGTTAATGTCTTACTTGTAATAATATCATATATTTGAGCTCTTGTTTGCTCTACAAGTTCCATGGAAATTGCTCGCATAAT
>JAFWXB010000347.1 GCA_017523185.1 Lachnospiraceae bacterium
AAATACAATTAAAAGTGCTGCAATCAAAAGAGTATTACTATATTGATGCGATTTTGCCCCTGTAATTCTTTCTGAAATATGGTGATTGATTAATTCTAAAATAATCATTAAAATACCAAGTACAAATGGCGTCGAAATAATAGTATTGACTTTTCCGGTTAAACGATAATCGCAAACCATCAACATAACTAAAAATACTGCTGTCAATCCAATAATCACACGAACTAACAATACCCATGTTGGCAAAAATACAATACCAAGTATATGTAACGTATAACTACCTACTGCAAATATAATTTGTACACCAAATAAGATTTTATAGTACAACACTACAAACTTTGGTAACACTCCCATTTTTATACGATTATAAAAATATAACATAAAAGTAATTGGTAAAACATAAAGCGTTGTATATTCAATAGTTGTCTTTATACTTAAATTCGTTCCAACAAATATAATTAAATTATTATTACATAATATCCAAGCACCAATTAAATAAGAAAACATTCCAATTGCCAATGTTGTGATAAAATATGAATGATGTCTTCCTATAAATAAACACACCATCATACAAATCATGCCAAATACAATTAAAAATAATACCATCGCAAGGTCTGAACTTGCCATTGCCATCTCTTTTTGCATAATAAAATTTCCATCTGCAATAGTAAATGGTTCTATCATTTCAAATGCGTTATTTTCTGTCACAGAATATTCTATACGCAATTCTTTTCCTGTATACTTTTCAGGCAATTCTACAAAATTTGTACCATATCCAACTAATTTTTTCTTTTCATAAAATTCTCTGCCATATGTATAAATCAATTCATTATCTAAATATACATCTACAATACTATAATAAGAATTTACTTTTAGTATTGGATTTGAAATTAGAGGTTCATCTTCAAGAATAGTCCTTTTTAAAACAAGTGTATCTTCTTTTCCAAACATCTCAAATATGGTTTCACTTAATGTAATATTTTCAAAAGTTTTTCCATGAGCAATTGCATTCCATCCATTATCTAATATATAAGTTTCACATTGTACATTATTCTCATCCATTGCTATATGAAGTGGATATATTGTCATAAAAAGAATTAAAAATGTACATAAAATTCGCCTAACCCTTGAAAATATTTTCTCTTGTTGCTTTTTCATTGTAATCATTTACCCCTTTTATCAACTCAATTTCATTTGATTCGTTAAAATTCTGTATCTTTTCCAATATGCCCCATTTCTATATTTTTTTCTAATATCTGTTCTTTCGCATACGTCCAAAGAATGTTTGAACCAAGTGGCGTTCTTTCATTACGTTTTAATATTTTGGACAATACTACACCATGTTCTTCCCATGATTTTCCATTCGAAGCATCATTTAAAAGCATTGGTTGTAAATTATCCATCACCCTTGCAAAACGTGCTTCTTTTGAAGTCCCTTCTTCAAATTCTTCCCACAATGCAAGCAACTGTTCGCCTTGGTCTTTTGGAAGCAATCCAAAAATACGATTTGCAGCAAGTGTTTCTCTTTCATGTTGCGTTTCTTTTGCAACATCATCATATGCATATGTATCTCCGGCATCAATTTCTACAATATCGTGAATTAAAAGCATTTTTATTGTTTTTAAAACGTCAATTTCTTCATTTGCATAATCACTTAATAAAAATGTCATAATTGCCATATGCCATGCATGTTCTGCATCATTTTCCTTACGCAACTCATCAGTTAAATAATTTTGACGAAAAATCTGCTTTTCCTTATCAATTTCCCTAATAAAATTCATCTGTTGTTCTAAACGTTCTGTATCAAATGTATTCAAATTTTCATCATTTTTTACAGTTATATTTGATTCTGATTTCATGGTTAAGCTCTCTTTTCTTTCTATCATCATGTTTAAATATACTTACTAATACGCCTAAAAAACCTAAGTAATGTTTATACATACCATTTATGGATAACTTATAAATACTTTTACTATAAATTAAAAAATGCTTCAAGGTTACTTATTGGTTACTATATTTTTTTGAATATATTTTTATTTAATTTTCCTATACTGTATATCGTCTGTTTTTACAACATCTTTTACCACAAGCACTTCATGTTCTACTATAAAACGAATATCGTATTCTCGAAAACGCATTCCATACACATAATCCGATTTTTTATTATATGCTGCCCTTGGGTCTTGTGCTAACACTTCAATCACACTTTTGTGTAATTCTTTTGGTAATTTTTCTAATAATAAAGTTGGAAAATTCACTTGTATTTTATCATGTTTATGCAATTCTGCAAAGCTCCCTTTTGCATCAAAATGACAATCGGTATAAGGAAGATATGGTTTAATATCGTAAATAGGTGTATTATCTAAAAGGTCAGCTCCTGAAATAACAAGAATCGGTCCATCATTTTCATCAAAACGTATTTCTTCCAAACGTACAGAAGACAATCCAATCGAATTAGGTCGATAAGGTGCTCTTGTTGCAAATACACCTTTTTTTGCTTTTCCACCAAGTCTTGGTGGTGTTACCGTTAATGCATAATGTTCTTTTTTTGCTTTTGAAAATTCCCAAATAAGCCAAATATGAGAAAATTCTTCCAATCCTCGTATGGCATCTCTATTACGAAACTCTGGTTCAAATATAATTTCTGCTCGAAGTGATGGTACAAGACCACTTTGTCTTGGTATTCCGAATTTATCAGGAAATTCCGTATGAATTTTCGCAATGGTAATCATTATATTTCCCCCTTTTTTCTATTTTATAATCAAACAAATATTCTCCATAATATCCATTACATTTAATTTAACGTGAGTTCGATAAATTGCTAAAAATATATAGAAAATATGGATTTGATTATCAAAATATAACTTTTATACTATATTTCTATAATTTTATATGCCATTTTCATAAAGTATTTTAATTATCGAACTCACGTTAATTTACTTTGTCTGATTTTGTAATTTATTATAACATAAAATAAGAAAGAGTTGTCGTATAAAACAAATTTTATACAAACTATACGTCATTTTTTTATATAAAACTTATAGTTTGTCATCATTTATTTCATACAACAACTCTTAACCTTCTTATGTACATTTACTCTCAAATATCCTCTAAAACATATAAGACAAATGTATTTCCATAAGACTTTTATTTTTGCTTCTTATATTTATTCATACACTATTTTCCAATAATTACTTCTAAATTTCGTCCATATTAATATCTTACTATTTTTTATCTGAATTTTCGGTCTTTTGGTCTATTGCAGAAACATCTTTTGGTTTTTCCAGAGAACTTGTAACAAGAACTTGATTCACACCAATATTTCGTTTTTCTACATCTTCTTTTAATAAACGATATCCTGCTGCAAATAATGGAACTGCAACTAACATTCCACCAACACCTAAAATTCCACCACCTACGGTAATCGCTGTTAATACCCAAATTCCAGGAAGTCCAATAGACTGTCCTACCACACGTGGATAAATCAAATTACCTTCTAATTGTTGTAATACAAGAATAAACACTAAAAATGGAATTGCTTTCATTGGGGAAGTCATCATAATCATAACAACACCTACACCGGCACCAATATAAGCACCTGCAATTGGAATTAAAGCAGTAAATCCAATAAATACACCAATCATAACAGCATATGGGAACTTCAATAAACTCATACCAAGTATACAAAGTGAGCCTAATACAACAGCTTCAATACATTGTCCTACAATAAATTTATGAAAACTCTCATTTAAAACACTTATAACATACAAAAATCTTTCTGCCACATTTGGAAAATAAGTGCGAATCAATGTCTTGCTCTGCTGTCCTAATTTTTCTTTATCAGCTAAAACATAAATTGAAAAAATTAACCCAATTACGACATTCATAAGTACGGAAAAAATACCTGAAACTACAGACACAAGTGAATCAACAGCTCCACCTACCCCACTTACTACTGTTTCAAGTACCTGTTCTATCTGCTTTGAAATACTTGTAATATCAAGCTCTGTTTGTCCACCTGTTAAAAATGGTAAATATTCCAAAACTTGTTCTTCTCCAATAAATTTTACTACCATTTCTACTGCACCGGGAATTAAGCGAATAAATGATGCAATACAATTTAATAATTCCGGAAGAATTAAATTCACAATTAAAAATACAATTCCACACAAACTTAAAAACGCAACTATCAGACATACAGGACGTTTCATTTTTTGTCCTGATGGATTTGGTATGATTTTTACATACCACTTTTCATAACAACTCATAAGAATATTTACAACATATGCAATTACGCATCCAATGAAAAGTGGCATACTTGCACTAATACCTAATTTTACAAATGATTCCACCTTTTCCCAATAGCGAATCATAAGATATAAAATAAATAATACACCAACAATCCCTATCCATTTTTTTGCATTTTGCCTTACTTCTTTCATATTTCCTCCTAACTTTTATTTAATGCAAGTTTATATTAGTCCTTTTTTTACTATAAGAAAAGGGATTTCCTATAATTTCACAAAAAATTTAGAAAGTTTAGAAATAAAAAATAGAGTAAATAATATTTTCTATTATCTACTCTATAATTATCTTTTATGATTATTCTAAAATCATTCTCTTTTTATATTACTACATTCATTTTCTATTTACACACCAAGATTTTCATTAAATTCTTTGTTCAAACTTTCCTGATATGCTTCATCAAATGTACCATCTAATAATTTTGGAAATGCTTCATTTAAAAGTCTTGCCCAACTTTCGCCTTCTTTTCCTACTAAAATCGGATAATACCATACACCATTTTCTTCTGCTGCTTTTTTATCTCCAGGAGCATCGCCTACCATAATGATTTTCTTAACATCATATCCTTTTCTTACCATCTGACTGATACAATATGATTTAGAACCGGCTTCCTGACAAAGAAGTACACGACAATCTTCTTTTAATCCATGTTTTGTCCATTCTGCTTCTACAGCTTCTGCATTTGCAGAAGAAACAGACGCAAGGTCAGCTTGCAAACACATCTTGTCCATAGCTTCTTTTACATTGTCAAATGGTTTATCGTTTTCCGGAAGATTATAAATTGCACGATTAGTACGAACACTCCAAACTAACGCTTTTTCAATACATTCACTATTACTTTTCTGTGCATAAGATAAAAGTGCAGGATTTGATAATTCTTTTGCTTCTTTTGTCCATGTTACAAATTCTTCTAAACCTTCAAATTTGCAACCTCTGTTTTCCATTTCCTGTAAAGTAAGTGCAAGTGCTTTAAAACGATTGGTTCCTCTTGTAACAGAATATAAATTTACATCTAACCACAATTTCATACATTCTTCAAAACGGTCTTCCAAACCATATGTGTAAATCCATTGTGGACCAAAACATTCTCTATGTTTTACTTCCATTGTGTCCATTGCACAACCATCACTATCAATACATATCATAAATTCACTTTGTTTAATAAAATCAAAATAACCCATAAAACCATGCCTCCCTTTTTTGTATGTTATAAAATCCTCTTTTCTGTTTATAACATTCTTTCTTTATTCTAACACTTGATTTATATATATTTCAACCTTTTTTACCAAATAAAAAATATGAAATTATATATGCTAAAAGTAGTTTACTTCATTTTTCACGAAATAGCTACCTTTTACTTAGATTAAATTGCACTTTTCGCAAAACATACCTCATTGACATAAATAAGGAAATGATTATAATAGGAAAGAGAATTGAAATTCTAATGAAAAGGATATAAATAATTATGGTAAAACACAAACATACTGCTACTTCTGATGCAGTATACACACAATTAAAAGAACAGATTTTACATTTAGAACTTCCACCGGGGTCTGCAATCAGCGAAATTGACACAGCAGAAAAATACAGCGTAAGCCGTACACCTGTTCGTGATGCATTTAAACGTTTAGAAAGAGAAGGCTTATTGGAAATCCAGCCACATGTAGGAACTTTTATCTCTTTGATAGACTTAAATACTGTTTCTGATGTTTTATACATGAGAGCTATATTAGAATATT
>JAFWXB010000348.1 GCA_017523185.1 Lachnospiraceae bacterium
CGTCACCCATTCCAAGAATACGGGAGGCCATTCTGTCCGGATAAAACTGTTCCAAATCGGAAAGTTTTTCACCCATACCTGCATAAAAAATTGGTTTTCCCGTTACAGCACGAATGGAAAGTGCTGCACCACCTCGTGTATCACCATCTAACTTTGTTAGAATTACACCATCTACACCAATTTTTTCATCAAACGTCTGTGCTACATTTACTGCATCCTGACCTGTCATTGCATCTACAACTAAAATGGTTTGGAATACATCTGTAGCTTCTTTGATTTCCATCAATTCTGCCATCATATCTTCATCAATATGAAGACGCCCGGCTGTATCAATAAATAATACATTAAATTCATTTTTTCTTGCGTACTCAACTGCTGCTTTTGCGATATTTACAGGTTTTTCTTTATTTCCCATTTCAAAAACTTCAATTCCCTGCTTTTCGCCATTGATTTTTAACTGTTCAATTGCTGCCGGACGATAAATATCACACGCTGCTAAAAGGCTCTTTTTACCTTTTAATTTTAATTTTCCGGCAATCTTTGCAGTTGTAGTTGTCTTACCTGCACCTTGAAGACCTACCATCATAATAATTGTTAATGCTTTTCCCGGTTGAAACTTAATTTCTGTTGTTTCAGAACCCATAAGATTTATCATTTCTTCATTAACAATTTTAATTACCATCTGTCCCGGATTGAGCCCACTCATAACGTCCTGACCGATAGCACGTTCTTGTACGTCTTTTACAAATTTCTTTACTACACGGAAGTTTACGTCAGCTTCTAATAATGCCATTTTTACTTCTTTTAAAGCTGATTTAACATCATCTTCGGTAAGTTTCCCTTTACTGCGTAAATTTTTGAACACGTTCTGCAGTTTTTCTGATAAACTGTCAAATGCCATATTATAGCTCCTCTAAAATTTGATTGGAGATAGTTTCTATATCATTTAAGATATTCTCTTTTGGTGTTTCCTTAAACTGTTTTGCCAGCTTATGAATTTCACCAACACGTTCTTTTACAGCCAAAAATTTTGAAACGAGATGTAACTTTTCTTCATAATCCAAAAGTTTCTTCGTACAGCGTTTTATCATATCACTTACACCTTGACGACTAATGCCTTCTTCACTTGCAATTTCTCCAAGAGATAAATCATTGAATACAAAATCTTCATAGATACGACGCTGATGTTCATTTAAAAGTTCGCCATAAAAATCATATAAATATGTGAGTTCCATTTTCTGTTCCATTTCATTCACCTGTGATACAATACCACAATAAAAAAGAGGTGTCAAGTATTTTTTCTTGACACCTATAATTTTTTATAAAGTATTTTTAATTATTGAACTCCTTCAATACCAAAAACATCATATTTTTAACAATATATGATACTACCATTTATATATATTGATTTTATTTTGTATAACTTAAATACATAAACTATTTTTCATACTCTATAAAATACGAAAAATTGCACAAAAATATCGTTTATTTGTTGGCTATACAAAGATAATTCTTATTATAATAAAAAATATGTCTTTAGAGCACGGACAAATTTATGCAATATTCTTAATTTACTCATTTATAGTTTTATAATGATGTTCTTACTACTTTTGGCATATAGCCTACTTCTTGTAATTTTTTCAAAATTTCTTTCTTATGGTCTGTTCCAAAACTTTCCATTGTAATACGAAGTTCTACTGCTGCATTTCTATTTGTAGATACAAACTGGTTATGTTCAAGTTTAATTACATTGCCTTGTTCTTTTGCAATAACAGCTGCAACTTTAGAAAGTTCGCCCGGTTTATCCGGAAGAAGTACCGATACTGTAAAGATACGGTCACGGAAAATAAGTCCTTGTTGTACCACAGAAGACATTGTAATAATATCCATATTTCCACCACTTAAAATGGCCACTACGCGTTTATCTTTGATATCCAAATGTTTTAACGCAGCAACTGTTAAAAGCCCTGAATTTTCTACAACCATTTTGTGATTTTCTACCATATCAAGAAATGTACCAATCAATTCATTATCTTCTACTGTTATAATATCATCTAAATTTTCCATAATATATGGAAAAATGTTTGTTCCCGGTGTTTTAACAGCTGTACCATCTGCAATTGTATTCACTTTTTCAAGTGTAGTTACTTTTCCTGCTGCAAAAGAGTTTTGCATACAATTTGCACCTGCCGGTTCTACACCAATGACTTTGATTTTTGGATTTAAAAGTTTTGCAAGTGTTGCAACACCTGTTGCAAGACCACCACCACCAATTGGAACTAATATATATTCGACAAGTGGCAATTCCTTAAAAATTTCCATTCCAATACTTCCTTGCCCTGTTGCAACTGCCAAATCATCAAATGGATGAATAAATGTATATCCTTGTTCTTCTGCAAGCTGTAACGCATATGCACATGCTTCATCATATACATCACCATGTAAAATTACTTCTGCTCCATAACTTTTTGTGCGATTAATTTTAATAAGTGGTGTACCTGTCGGCATAACAATTACAGCTTTACAACCATAACGTTTTGCTGCATATGCTACCCCTTGTGCATGATTTCCTGCTGAAGCTGTAATAAGTCCTTTTGCACGTTCTTCTTCTGTCAATGTACTAATTTTATAATACGCACCACGCACCTTATAGGCTCCTGTAAGTTGCATATTTTCAGGTTTTAAATATACTTTATTTCCTGTTTGTTCACTTAAAAACTCAC
>JAFWXB010000349.1 GCA_017523185.1 Lachnospiraceae bacterium
CTGTATCTTTGTCTTGTTCGCCTTTATCCAAACGTTCATAATTTTTCTGTGCTACTTCTTCCGTTACATCACCCTGCGAAATTTCAAATTCCGGAATCATATCTCTGTGCTGTCTTAAGAAATCTCTTTGTGTTTTTTCAGGTTCTCCATATGTCCAACAGTTATAATAATGTTCCTGAAGCCATCTTTGATGTTCAAATATTCCCATTTTCATTAATTCTTCTTCTGAAAATTGTTCTACAAGTGCAAAGTCAACAGATTTATCGGTATAAAAACAGTCAATTTTATCTAAATAAGATGCAAATGCTTTTGCCTGTCCAATATTTGACAATTTATACTCTAATGAAATTTTTTCAAAAGCCTCGGAAAATTCTTTTTCTCTTTTTTTATCAAAAATAAATGCTTCTTCGTTATTTTCTTCTTTTGCTTTTTTCCAATCATCCATTACATTCCATCTGCCATTTAACACAACTGCAAAGTGATATAAATTGATAAAATTGCTATCGGACAAATAACTGCGATTTTTTGTATATGTTTTTTCAGAAAGTTTCATATTGATATCTAATTTTATCTTAGAAAGATTTACAATACTTTCAATATCTTCCTGTAAGTCACAAACACCTTGTGCATTTTTTTCATACATTCCGGAATACGCTTTTAATTTTGGTTTTTGCTTTTTCCAAAGAGCCATTACTTCTTTGTCATCAGATTGTGGTTTTTGTACTTTCCACGCCTCATATTTTGCTTCATAAGCCTTAATTTTTGCTTCTTGTTTATTGTCAAATATATAAGTAGCTTTTATTACATCATTTTCAAATACAAATTCACAACCCATTGGGTGAAGTTCTTTTTTGGAATTTCTTCCGTATGCTGTACGGTCCCAACATTGTAATTCATCACAAAGCATTAACATATATGCTAATGGGTGCTTTTGGGCTTCAAATGGTATATTTAATTTTTCATTTTTATAATAAGCAATACAGAATTTATATAAGCTGTTATGCATAAGAATTGCTGTTAATGCATCAATATGTTCTAAATGAAGTGGACAGCCCATTTCACAAAAGAGTTTTTTGAATAATACGGTTGCACTAAAATATGCATGGTCCATATAATGATTAAATTTATTTGGCTGTGTTGGTTTTTCTTTCAAAAAGCGAAGCATTTGTTCTTGTGAAAACAAATATGTTTCGGACAATTTTTGTGAAAGAACATATGCAAATAATTCATCTGTTGTTTCAAAAATAGCTTCCTGTTTATCTCCGTACATATGTGCAATCTGTCTTGCCATAGATTTATCAATTTTTACAAAAGAATCTAATGCATGATATGCTACAAATGGACGTTTTTCTCTTTGTTCTCCATCTACTTCAAAATAAGAAGCAACTTGTTCAAATGGAAGTTCAAACGGATATCCGATATCATGGAATAATGATGTCATTCCCCAATATTGCAAATAGTGGTGGGCAGCTTTATGTTCATCTGTTAAATTATATGTCTTATTATATGTAGCTCTATAAATGGAATTTGTTTGATAAATGGCTAAACCTAGAATAAATACATATACAGAATGTACATAATGGTCTCTGTGTTTCATAAGAAGTCCACTACCATTTGCTTCAAATTCCGATAAAAGTTCAATCATTCTTCTTGTATGTTTATAATTACCTACAAACATTTCCAAATAACAAAAATATACATCAAATGCATCTTCTTTTTTTCCGGATTTTAAAAATCGGTCGATTGCATTTTCTAAGCATAATCTGTCAATATCCATTTGCATATTATAAGGAATTTGTCCTTCTTTAATACTTGTTCCTAAATATTTGCCGGTTCTTTCTTCTTCTGCTGTTTTTCTTTATCAAATCGAAGTCCTTCACAACGTTCTCGAATAAAGGTCAATACAGCCTCTTCCAAACTATTTTGGGCATAATGATACGTTTTTATTGTATTTTTTAATTGTGTATAACCCATAAGTCCTCCCTTTTTCTATTTTATATTTCATAATGTTATCTTATTTATACTATATTCGCAAATCTAATGTTTACTTAATTTTTCATTGTATTAAGTTTATTCGTATCTCTTATTTAATGTGAGTTCTATAAATTTTAAAGATACTTATAAATTTTATTTTTCTTAATTCAAATAAAAATTCTCATTATTTTTTCTATATTTTTATATAATCTTTTATAAAATTTTGTCAAATGACAAACTTATGTTCTTTAGATTTTGTTTTATGTATAGTCATTAAGTAGTCATATTATACCATTTCTATCCTATAATTTCTATAAAAAGTAGTTTTATTTCTTGTGTTTTTAAAATTTTATAAATAAAAACCTATTATCTCAATATAGACAATAGGTTTTTAACTAAACTTTCTTATTTATGAAGATTTGAATATCTGCCTTTATGGAATAAATGGAGAGCCTTTCCCATAAAGACTGTAACGATAGAATTCTCCTACTCCATCTTCTGTTCCATCGTCCATAATCTGTGCTGAAGCAATCCTTTCTCCATTATGATAAATTTCTACATCTATCATTGCACAACCAAAACTTTCTTTATAGTATACATTTCCTTTTGCGAAAGTTGTTTCTAATTCCTTTGGTACTTCTAATCTATCTTTAATCTCCTGTATTTCTGCTTCGGTAAATACTTTATTGGTTGCATATTCCATTACAACCTCTTCATGTGTACTAACCTGTGAACGAGCTATCCAACCCCAATTATCTTTATACCAAATGCCACACCATTTTCCGGTATCGTCCATTCTATATACATCCAGTTGTACGCCATTCTGAATTTCCGTAATAATGTCATATTCCGTACTTGAACCGTATCGTAAATTTACATAGCCATCAGGAGCATCTACAATAACTATCTCAATAACAGAATCTTTTTTCAAATTTCCATCTACTCTTACACAAGAAAGTGTTTCTAAATCAACATAACATACAAGATTGCAATACTCATTCTCTATTTCATAACAACGTAATTTATTTGAATTTCCATTTTTTAATATTGCTTCATAGTCATAGCTACC
>JAFWXB010000350.1 GCA_017523185.1 Lachnospiraceae bacterium
TAATTGCTTGCATTTTAATACTGTTTAAAGAATAAGCCACGGCATCTTTAATTTTTTCATAAGAAGCAAGTTCTGCTTCATAAGCAGTTTTACGGATATTTGCATCAGGACTGTAAGCCATATTTCGAATGGCAGAAAGTGTTGTTTCTTCTCCATTGTAATCGACTTTTACAGAGGATGTTAAAAAGCCTTGTAAATCACTCCATGCTTGCCCACCACTTAAATCCATACGAGATAAAGCATCTTCTACTTGTTCATTTAAAAGATATTTATCAGCATCTTTGATACGAAGTAAATAATCTTTGTATTCTGTTAAAAATGCATCACTTTCAATAATTGCTTCTAAGTGTTCGATATTTGCAATATATTTATTGAGCAACGTAGAATCTTTTGTAATTTCATTTGTTTTTTGTATTAATCTGCCAATGTAAGATACGCTTTCCGTATCTGAAGTATTTGCAGATTG
This sequence comes from Lachnospiraceae bacterium, assembly GCA_017523185.1. The sequence goes on from JAFWXB010000350.1 coordinate 467, forward strand.
ACGAAGTGCACAATAGTTGATTAAACGAGCAGAAGTTTCTGTAAATTGTTCAGTTAATTGTAAGATTTGAATCAGATTATTTTTTGTAGTTTCAATATCTGTTGAAATTTTAGCATTTTTTGTTGTAATTTCGCTTGTAAGTGCATGGAATTCTGCAATCAGAGTATCCAATTTGTTTACATCATTTTGAAATCTTTCATCTTGAAAATCAGAATATAAGACTTCTAAAGACCATTTGTCGTACATAGTTGTAGTTCCTTTCCTTATTTTATAAAAAATAGTATATGAAATACTGAAATAATAACAATCGTATTTTCACATATAAAAAGATTTTAACTGTTTTTAGAGTTTGGTTCAATATGCGAATAGAAAAAGGAATATAAAAATTTTATAAAAAGGTATAGTTGTTGAATCGCATAGTAAAATCAGCATAATCATGTCGTACATCATCTAAATAATTTCGACCAATAGATACTGTTGTTTTATTCGATAAAGTAATTGTTGTTCCTGCAATTTTGCGAATATGTCTTAGATTTATAATGTAAGAACGATGACATTGAATAAATTCTTTTGGCAAGTGTACAAGTATATTTTTTAGGGAAAGGCGACACGCATATACGTTATCCGTTGTTGTAATATCGACATAATGTTTTACAATGGAAAAGCTAAGAATATGATAAAAAGGAATTTGTACAATATTACTTCCATCACGATAAATAAAGCTATTTCCATAAAATTGTTCGTATACATCATCTAAACATTTGTGAAGTATTTCAGATGAAACGGGTTTTAATAAATAGTGTAAAGCTTTTACATCATATCCATGAAAAACATATTCACGAAAAGCTGTCAAAAACAAAATATTTCCTTTATAGCCACGAGAACGTATTTTTTTGGCTACATCAATCCCGTTCATAGTATTTAATTCAATATCTAAAATATATAACATACTTTCATCTTTAGAGTGAGAAAGAAAATACTGTTCACCATCTAAAAAATGTTCGATTTGCAAGGTAATATGTTTTTTTTCACTCCATACTTGTATCGCAGAAAGTAGTAGTTCTTTTTCTTCTAAGTTATCTTCTATTATTGTAATATGAAATATCATCCGTATTCTGCTCCTTAATTCTCTAATGGTATCATAATGTGAACCATAAAAAGTTGTTTTGTATAGCGAATTTCTATAAAACCATTTGCTTCTTCTACTAGCGTTTTTACACGATTTAAACCTACTCCATGATTTGCGTCTGGTTTTCGCGATAAAAAGCCGGTAGTTGTTTCTTTTACAATGCCATCGAAAGTATTTTCCATATGTATGAATAACATATCTTCTTGTGCATTTATTTGAAAATGAATCCAACGATTTTGCTCAAGTTTTTTACATGCGTCTAAAGCATTGTCAAATAAATTGCCAAGAAGTGCTGATAAAGCTACATCCGTAAAGGGAAAGTTATTTGGTAACACAATGGAAAAATCAAGTTTTGTTTGTTGTTGTTTTGCAAAATATAATTTTGTAGAAAGAATACTGTCAATGACAATATTTCCCGTAGAAACAACCATATAATCCAACTGAAAATGTGTTTGATATTCTTCTAAATATTCCGTTAGGCGTTTTGATTCATTTTTTTGAATAAGAGAATGAATCGTAGATAAATGATGATGAATATCATGTTTTATGGAACGCAGAGATTTGGTTGTACTCAATAAGTTATTGTATTGAGCAGTTTCCAGTTCTAAAAGTTTGGCACGAGCTTCCAGTTCTTCATTTTGTTGTTGGGTAAGTGCAAGCTGATACATATATACCAAAAGGGAAATAAAAAAACAAAGAAATACAATATTGGCTAATATAATTGTATTTACAATCTCCGGATGGGTATGTTCCGTTGCTATCATAATAAGCATAAAACAATGTGTAATTGTAATTCCGAGTATAATAAAAAAGATTATTAATATTTTTTGAGAACCTTTAAATAATGCTTTTTTTGGAATTAATGTTGGTATATAAAAAGATAACATTGCTAAAATAAGAATATATAAAATAGTAATTGGAAAACGATACGATTTTCCTAATAAAATATCACTTGGTAGTATATCAAATGTATTTTGAAGAAAGAGCATACAAATAAATTCTGAGATAATACATAATATGCCATGTGTTGCTCCCCAAAACAGACAGATACTGGTTTTTTCTTTAAAAAAAATACAAGTAATAAAAACATTTGATATAAGAGAAATAAATATTGTATAAATTACAGTTAATTGTATCGTATTACAAATACTAATAATGAAAAAACGAAACATAACTGCTAATATATGAAACCATGTTTGATAAGCCATTTTTTTAGGGGGTAAAAGTGTTCGAATATAATAATAAAATATCCCTGATTCTAAAAAATTAATGACATATTCCCAACACATTTGTAAATAAATATTCATGTTAATTCTCCGTGAACTAATTAATACTATCATGTATGCCATTTTTCCACAAGACATAAGAGGAGTGTACTTAAGGCAGCGTGTAATAATACAATTTGATAAGAAGAAAAATATGTAAAAAGTAAAGTAAATAAAGTTAAGTATATGCTTATTTTTATTTTACATTTCGTACGAGCTGTTTTCGTAAAATCTTTACGAGTAACAGGAGAGAGTATCACGAATATACATAAACTTATGATACAGATACTTAAATAAGTAAAATAAGAAACAGATATATTAAGATGAATCAAAAATATGCAAGATATTCCTAATGTAATACTGTACAGAAAACAAAGCAATGGATGAGGAGCGTGATAGCCACCTGTATATTTTCGTAATGTAGTAAACAGAATACTCCAAATAAGTATTTCTATAAAAACATGATAAAAAATAGAAATACTATATAAAATAATAAGAGGTAGTAAAATATAAATATAGGTTAATAAACCATAAACATAAACTTCAATTTGTTCTTCGTTTTCTCTTATATTCGTATAAGTTAATATTTTTTTTATTAATGTTGTGCATAGTTGTTCCATAAGAATTTTCCTTTTTCATGAAAATATAATAATAGTTATTATATTATGAGTAAATAGCAAATGTAAATTCTAAATATTCGTTTCATATATAGAAAGTGATAGTGAAAATGGATTGTAAATCGTTGTTTTATTTATTTTAACATAAAGATAGGTATAAGAAATATAAAAAGTTGCATTTTAAAGCCTAAATTTTGCTGTTCGTGCCAAGCCTATTGTATGGAAAAACGAAGCTGTTAAAATAGAGTTATCAAAAAACAAAGGAGGGTTTCCGTATGAAACAAACAAATTTTATTCGTCGTTTGACACAAAAAGGATTGCAGGTACTTGAAAAAAGGGCAGAGAAAAAGGCAAATGCAGAGTGTTCGGGTTTTATATACGAACCGAAAGTTCCAAGCAAATTAAAGAAAAATGTTGTTAGAGGATTGGTATGTGCAGTTACAGCAGTTAGTGTGTTGGCAGGAAGTGTAGGGACATATAAGGCAGATATCCATAAATATTCAGAATGGAATATTATAAAAATTAATCAATCTAGTGGCTCTACTACAGATTTAGTGCAATTGTATAATAGTAATAAAACATATGAATGGGCAGTAACCAGTTATGAAACAGCATCCGGATATGGTCAGGTATCATTAAGAAGTACAAATTGCACAGTTAATATGGTTTCAGGAAATAATGTATTAACTACAGTAGGAAAAAAACGATTTACAGTAAGTAATCCGAATATCACAGATTCAAATCCATATTTGAATTTTGTAATTAATATGTCATATGACAGTTATGTTACTCGATTTACAGGTTATATGAAGATAATAGATTAAATGGATAGGAGGTGTTTTTTTGAAAAAAAGTAGTTATATAGTAGTTCTTATTTTTGTATTATGTTTTTGTATAGGTTGTTCCAATCAAGAAGAAAAGGAACAAAAGAATACAGAAGAAGTTGGCAAACAGACATTTCAAACATTAAAGCAAGAAATAGATATCGAACTAGAAGAAGCCAAAGAAGGAAAATATTCCAATTTAAAAGTTACTTGTGCTGATATTCGTCTTCCAGAAAATGAATCTATTCAATCTATAAGTTTCCCTGTATATACCTTTACAAAAAAAATGAATTTAGAGGGAAAAATTAACTTTTATAAAGATGTTATTCTTCCTAAATTATATGATGGAGAAACGATTGATAGTAATCAGATTATAGATGTTAATTCCAGAGACCATCAAAAAGAAGAAGAATATTATGCTTATGATTATCATTATATGTTAGAGCATTTAGAGGAATTAGAAGAAACTGCTCGAGTGGGATATTATAACAAAGAGAATTATCAGTTTATGGAAACAGCTCCAGAAGGTGTTTGTATCAATATTAGTCAAGGTGTAATTGGGGCTTTAGATAATGATAGTTCACCTTTTGCTACGATTGGTTTTGAAGAAGTGAAAACATATAATTGCTATTTAGATGATTTATCAGATTCATATCTAGTAATAGATGGTCAAAAAACAGTAGCAGAAGCAAAAGAGGAAATAGAAACATATTTAAACAATCTTTATCCATTAGTTGGAGAAAAGAATGGAATAGAAAATGAAGTATATGAAATTATTGTAATGAAAATTCCAAACACAGAATATCATGTTTTTAATGCCGTAAGAACATTATCTTATAATGGTATTCGTGTAAAAGAAGAATGTGATACACGATTAGAATCAGAAGTTGGAGTAATGGGACAGGCTATATTATGCGAATCTAATAAAGTTGATATTACATTAGGATTTGTTAATTGCTTTGAACAAGGAAGTGTTATTAAAGACTATAAAGAAATACTTCCATTTTCAGAAGTGATGGAACGATTATCATATTATTTAACAGGCGATACCACATTTAATATTGGGTATATAGGATTGGAATATCGTATGTTTACAGAAGTTGTAGATGAAGTGACATATTATAATTGGATACCATATTGGTCGTTTTTAGCAGAAAATCCAAATGATGATAGCGTAATTCGTATTTATATGGATATGGAAACAGGGGATATGCAAAGTTATGGAGTATCTTAAGAAAATGTTGTGTTAATTTTGATTAGGTGGAGTGAATAAACTCTACCTAAAAAATATCAAGTAATTAGATATTTGATTATGTATAAGTAGTAAAAATGGATTGTGAATTTCCATTTGATTTTATTTAAAGAGAAAAAGTTCCTTATTTCTATTTTGCATATATAACATACAAAATAGTGAAAAGGAACTTTTTATCTTAGTGAAAGACAAAGTTTATTTTATAAATTACAAAAGAAAATAAAAGATAGTAAATAAAAAATAAAATGAAAAATAAGGTGATATATATGGTATTGCGAATAACAATAAATGAAATAAAACGAATGATTTGTTCGTCAGGATTTTGGTTGTCGGTAGGATTGGCGTGTATCATATTGTTTACGACGGAAGCATATAGAGAGCAAGATGGAACGGTTTATACCATTTTAACAGCAGGAGGATATCTGAAAGGAAAAGAAGGATTGGAATCGAATATAAATGTGCAAAGTTTGTTTTCTTTAACAGTACGCTATCAACTTCCTATGTATGGACCTTTACTTGCAGCTCTTTCTTTTGCAAGTATTTTATGTGAAGAACAAAAGTATGGTATAAGGCGTTATTTGCTTTTTAAAGAAGGAAAGAAAAATTATGTATTTTCAAAAGCAGTTTCTGCAATGATTACATCAGGATTGGCATTTTTCGTATCTGCAATTATATTGTTGGTATTTCTTTACGTCAATTATCCATTAATGTCAGAAGTGGTTGATATAGAAAGTTTTCAATCTTGGTTTACTTATCAATCAAACAATAAGAATGGAACTGTTATGTTACTGTTTCGATTGTTTGGAGAACATGGATTTTGTATGATGCAGTTAATTGGTGTATTTTTATATGGTGTATTTTGTGGATTTATTGGATATATTTGTACTGCATTTTTTGCTAATGTGTATTTGGCAGTTTGTATTCCGTTCTTTTTTGGATATATGTATTATTCCATTGTACAGGCAATTATGGGGCGATTGACAGAGGGGACAATTTCTATAGAACTCTATAATAAGATTAATCGTTATGTAAGTCCGGAAGGATATATGTATTTTTGGAAAATGCAAGATAGTTTTCTTATAAATATAATTGTATTGTTTGGTGTATGGATAATTGCAATTGGAATTCATATGTTTCGAATACAAAAAGCAACAGATTGTGGGGTGAACCAATAAATGAGAGGAATTTTTCGTGTAGCAATGGCAGAATATAAACGTTGGTTGTGTAATCCTCGTATTTTGTTATTGTTTATGTTAATTATTTATGCAAGAGAAGCAGTTGGAAAAGTACTTTGTGAACATGCAGTTGCTATGGGAGAAAAATTATATTGGTTAGAGCCTTATTTGGCACTTAATAATTCGGTAGTAGCTATTTTGATTATGCCTGTGTTCTTTTTCGTATTGATGTCTGATTTTCCTATTATGGAAGGCAGTTATCTTTGGTCGATTTATCGAATGGGGAAAATAAAATGGATAGTGACGCAACTGTTATTTTCTTTTTTTGCAATTCTTACCGTTATGTTTGGAATGTTTTTGTCATCGGTTTTTTCATGTTGGGGAAATTTAACATTTCAAAATGGTTGGAGTAATGTTGTAACACGTTATTATTTAGCATTTCCTGAAGATGCAAATTCACCAACTGCACAACTGATACAAGGCGATATTTATAATCAATTGGAAGTAGGACAGGCAATGTTCCTTTCTGTTACTTTAACAATTTTAATGTTGTTTTTATATTGTACAATTTTATTATGTGGCAAAATATATGGAAAAAAATATTTGCCACTTGGCATTTGTATTGCTCTTATGGGAATTGGTTCAGCATTTTGTATGATGAAAATAAAATGGGCATTTTTCTTTCCACCTGCTCATGCTTTGTTATCAGGACATTATCATGAATATTTAAGAAAGCCTGTTTTACCTTATAAGATATCGTATTTGTATTTATGTGTTGCAATTATAGCTGTAATTGCGATTGCAATTTTGGGAGTAAAAAGGAGAGATGTATGCAAGAAATTATAGTAGACCATGTGTCATTAGAAATAAAGAATGTAAAATTATTAAAAGATATTCAACTGACATTACATAGTGGAAATGTATATGGCTTGCGTGGGCGTAATGGTTCCGGAAAAACGGTGCTTATGAAATGTATTTGTGGTTTTATGAAGCCGACACAAGGAACGATTTCGGTTAATGGAAAATTGATACATAAAGATATGGATTTTTTGCCATCAGCAGGTATTATGATAGAAGAACCCGGATTTTTTCCAAATTATAGTGGATTTAAAAATTTAAAGATTTTAGCAGGAATCCAAAATCGTATTACAGATAAAGAAATTCGCAAGACGATGGAACTTGTTGGGCTTGACCCATCTATAAAAAAAGCAGTTGGAAAATATAGTTTAGGTATGCGACAACGTCTTGGAATTGCACAAGCTATGATGGAACAACCGGATATTTCAGTTTTAGACGAACCAACAAATGGATTAGATGAAGATGGTGTGGAATGGTTTCGCCAATTTATTTTAAAACAAAAAGAAAGTGGAAAATTGATTTTAATTGCTTCCCATTCAAAAGAAGATATTGAATTATTAAGTGATGAAGTATACTATATGGAAAAAGGAGTATTAAGTAAAGTATAATTTAGAATCTTTTTATAATTTCCCCCTTGCTATTATTATGAAAACAACATATAATACAATTATATTGATATTTTTGGAGGTAAAAGTCGTGGACGACACCGACGGAGAGGTGGATAATTCTTATTTTGTGAAACAATATATCAAAGATATTTTAAGTAATAAAAGCATAGTTATCTATAAAAATAGATAGCTGTGCTTTTTGTTGTGTTTTTTAGTTGAATACTATAAATTAGAACCAATTTTCGGTAATTTTCAGTATTTGCTAAATGATAGTTGAATAAATAACATTATTAAAATATTCCAAAAATACAATATAAAGTTAAATTTATTATTTTATTATTTTTAGGAGGTCCATATGTATGGAAAGTGACAGTATTTCACTAATTATTATTGTTGTGTGTGTAATTATGTCTGCATATTTTAGTGCGACAGAAACAGCATTTTCATCATTGAATCGTATTCGTATTAAGAATATGGCAGAAAAAGGAAATAAGCGTGCTCAGCTTGTACTTCGTATGTCAGAAAAGTATGATAGTATGTTGTCTACTATTTTAATAGGAAATAACATTGTAAATATTGCAGGTACATCAATTGCTACGGTGCTTTTTGTAAATTTATTAGGAGAAGAAGCAGGTCCTAGTGTTTCAACGGCTGTTACAACAGTTGTTGTATTGATTTTTGGGGAAGTTTCTCCAAAAAGTATTGCAAAAGAATCACCTGAAAAATTTGCGATGTTTTTTGCACCACTTTTAAATATATTAATGAAAATTTTAACTCCATTTAACTTTTTATTTATGCAATGGAAAAAATTGTTGTCAATGTTAATTAAAGGAGATTCTGATAGAGGGATTACAGAAGATGAACTTTTAACAATTGTAGAAGAAGCAGAAGAAGATGGTGGTATTGGTGAACAGGAAAGTGAATTGATTCGTAGTGCGATTGAGTTTTCCGAATTAGAAGCGAGAGATATTTTAACACCACGAATTGATGTAACAGCGATAGAAGTAGATGCTTCAAAAGAAGAAATTGCAAATCTTTTTGCACAGACAGGTTATTCCAGACTTCCGGTTTATGAAGATAGTATAGACCATATTGTAGGGATTATTTATCAGAAAGATTTTTATAAATATGTATATCATAAAGAAAAAGATATTTCTTCGATTATTCGTCCTGCTTTATTTATTACCGAAGGAAAGAAAATTGGTCAATTGTTAAAAGAACTTCAAAAGAAAAAATCACATCTTGCAGTAATTTTAGATGAATTTGGTGGAACTGTCGGAATTGTGACAATGGAAGATATTTTGGAAGAACTTGTAGGGGAAATTTGGGACGAACACGATGAAGTAATCGAAGAAATCCAAAAAATTTCAGATACAGAATATTATGTATTGGGAAGTACAAATATTGAAAAAGTATTAGAACTTTTTGATATGGAACGTGAAATGGAAGTTTTAACGGTAAGTGGTTGGGTTATGGATGAAATGGAACGTATTCCAAAAAAAGGTGATATTTTTACATATGAACATTTACAAGTGGAAGTATTGGAAATGGACGGAAAACGTGTAGATAAAGTTTCTATTAAAAAGAAAAAAGAATTAGACGAAGAAAAGTAAAAATACTTGACATAAGTCCGAAATCAGACTATTATAATAAAGTCTGATTTCGGACTTTTTTATAGTGTTATATAAGATTTTAAATGTATTTTTATACTTCATTTATAAATAACATAATATTAAGAGATGAAAATTGAAAATTGAAAGTTGGAAAGGAGAAAAAAGTGTTATCAGAAAATGTAAGAAAATATAGTATTTTAACTTGTGAAATAGGTGCACTTTATCATAAAGCAGCAGTAAAGGTAGGATTATCTGATACAGCTATGCAAGTTTTATATATAGTTTGTATGTTTGAGAATGAGTGTTTATTAAGTGATGTTATACGCTTATCTGAAATTAGTAAGCAAACAGTTCATTCTGCTGTTTCCAGATTAGAGAAAGAAGAATTTCTTGTACTAAAAGAATATGATAAAAGAAAGAAACTTATTTGTTTAACGGAAAAAGGAGAAAAACTTGCACAAGATACAGTTGTTCAAATTATGGAATTAGAAAATGAAATTATGAATGAATGGACAAAGGAAGAACAAGAACAATATATTATATTAACAGAACGTTATTTTATGAAATTTAAAGAAAGTTTAATAAAATTAGAAAATAGACTTGAATAAAAAAGTTTAACAATTATGAAAAATATGAGGAGGTTAAATTATGAATATTCAACTTTCTGACCATTTTACATATGGAAAATTAATGCGTTTTACAATATCTTCTATTATAATGATGATTTTTACATCTATTTATGGAGTGGTAGATGGGCTGTTTGTATCAAATTTTGTTGGAAAAACACCATTTGCTGCGATTAATTTTATTTATCCGTTTATTGGTGTGTTAGGTGCAGTTGGTTTTATGCTTGGAACCGGTGGTAGTGCTCTTGTAGCTATGAAGTTGGGGGAAAGCAAAAAAGAGGATGCAAATAAACTCTTTTCTCTTTTTGTTTATGTTTCTATTGTAGCAGGAATTGTAATTGCAGTTCTTGGAATTGTGTTAGTTCGTCCTATTGCTTCTCTTATGGGGGCAGATGGAGAATTATTGGAAAATTGTGTATTGTATGGTCGTATTATTCTTATGGTTTTGCCAGTATTTATGTTACAAATGGAATTTCAAAGTTTTTTTATAACAGCAGAAAAACCACAGCTTGGTTTGGCTGTTACAATTGCATCAGGTGTTACTAATATGGTACTTGATTGGTTGTTTATGGCAGTATTTCAATTTGGACTTGCAGGTGCAGCATTAGCGACAGCATTTAGTCAGATTGTAGGTGGTTTGCTTCCTATATTTTATTTTTCCAGAAAAAATACAAGTCTTTTGAGATTGACAAAAACAAGATTTGATGGAAAAGCATTATTAAAAGCTTGTACGAATGGTTCTTCAGAACTTATGAGTAATGTATCTATGTCACTTGTCAGTATGCTTTATAATATACAGCTTATGAAATATGCAGGAGAAGATGGAGTTTCTGCATATGGTGTACTGATGTATGTGAGTTTTGTGTTTATATCTATTTTTATTGGATATTCGATTGGAACAGCTCCGATTTTTGGATTCCATTATGGAGCAGGTAATTATGAGGAATTAAAGAGTTTATTTAAGAAAAGTCTTGTAATTATTAGTATATTTTCTTTATGTATGGTTGTTTTAGCAAATGTGATGTCTACACCATTGTCGCATATTTTCGTGGGTTATGATGAGGTATTATTTGAAATGACAAAACGAGGATTTTTTATTTATTCCTTTTCCTTTTTATTTTGTGGAATTGCAATTTTTGGTTCTTCCTTTTTTACTGCACTTGGAGATGGCTTAACTTCGGCATTGATGTCATTTCTTCGTACATTGGTCTTTCAAATTATAGCTGTATTATTATTTCCTTTAATTTGGGGAATTGATGGTATTTGGATATCTATTGTAATTGCAGAATTTATGGCTTGTGTAGTAACAATCTTCTTTTTTATTAGAAAACGTAAAAAGTATCATTATTAGAAAAAATTTTTTATTAAGTAAAAATTTTTCTTGGGAAAATGCATTGTTAAGAGTATAATAGACTTAACAATGCATTTTTATTATAAAAAAATTGAGGATAAACATATGCTAAATGAAAAACAATTAAGGGAAATTGTGGATATAGGGATTTTATTGACAGATGAAAAAGATAAAATAAAATTACTTTCCCATATTTTAAATGAAACAATGAAGATTTCAAATTGTGATGCAGGAACATTGTATTTATATAGAAATAACGCATTACATTTTACAATTATGCGAACCATTTCATTAGGTGTGAGCAAAGGGGAAACAGGTGAAAAAATTGATTTACCTCCAATTCAAATGGAAGAAAATCATGTGTGTGCATATGCAGCAATTCATAGAAAAATGGTAAATATTCCAGATGTATATCATAGTTCTATTGCTAATTTTGCAGGTCCTAAAAGTTATGATGCACTTACCGGTTATCGTACAAAATCTATGTTAGTTATTCCTATGGAAAGTACACAAGGAGAATTGCTTGGAATTTTACAGTTAATGAATGCAAAAACGGAAAAAGGAAGAAATCGTTCTTTTAATAAAGAAGATGAGTTTATGTTGCGCTCTCTTGCTTCACAAGCAGCAGTTTCTATCAGTAATATGATGTATTTAGCAGAAATTAAACGACAAATGTATTCGTTTGTGGAGGCTTTTGCAACATTGATTGATGAAAGAACACCTTATAATGGAAGCCATACGAGAATGGTAACCATTTATGCAGAGATTATTGCAAGATATGTAAATCGTATGTATGCACAAGGAGTTGTAAAGGAATATTTTGATGAAAATAGAAAGGAACAGCTTTTATTAGCAGCAGCGTTACATGATATTGGCAAAATGGCGATTCCTCTTGAAATTATGAATAAAGCGACAAGACTTGGCTCGCGTATGGAAAAAATAGAAGACCGTTTTGAACTTTTAGAAGCCTATTATGAATTAGATGCATTACATGGAAAAATTTCAAAAGAAAAAAAGGAAAATAAAATTTATTTTTTAAAAAAAAGTTTGGAATTTATCAAGCAAATAAATAATATTGGATATTTACAGCCGGAAGCTATCAAACGTATTGAGAAAATTGCATCTATGCATTATACCGATAAAAAAGGGGAAAAAATTGCATATTTAACACCATATGAAAAAGAATGTCTTTGTATTCGAAAAGGGACGTTGACAAAAGAAGAACGTGCAATTATGGAAGAACACGTATTAATGACTTCTAAAATTTTAAGTAAAATGCATTTTAATATGCATTATGCGAATGTAAAAACATATGCAGAAACACACCATGAGTTATTGAATGGAACAGGATATCCGAAACATTTAAAAGAAGATGAACTTAGTATGGAATCTCGTATTCTTGCAGTATGTGATATCTTTGATGCACTTACGGCTTCAGACAGACCATATAAATTGCCAATTCCAAAAGAAAAAGCGTTTTTAATTTTATATGCAATGGCAGATGAAGGTAAATTAGATAAAACCTTGATTGATTGGTTGGAACAAGCACTTCAAGATATTGATTTGAAAGAATTGGAAGATTTCAAGATGTTTTATGTGAGTGAAGTTGAGGAATAATTCTTAGCAATTTGTGGAATTTACATTGATTAGTAAATGTTTATTTGGTAAAAAGCGTAAGATAATGGATTTTGATACATACTATTGATGTGATGGTATTTTTTATATGAATCTATAATGATTGTGTTTAGATTATGTTAGAAGCATATAGGAGTTTAAGATTTTTGTATATGATAATAAGTTCATCACAGAAAATATGAGAAAGGAATATGAAATTTTATAATTTTATGCTGTATGAATAAAAAAGAATTAGAAAAAAGAGAGCAACGACGTAATCAAAATAAATTTAATAGTGTAACGCAAAAGATAAAGCCCGAAAATCAAAACCAAAGACATAATGTACGTTCAGAAGCAGTAGAACCAAAAATCAGACAGGTGTGATTTGAGTTATATTAAAATAAATTGTCAGATATGTGAGTATCTGACAATTTTTGTATTAATATGAGTTCGATATTCAAAAATCTATAATTAAAAATACATAGAAAATTATAAAAATATAATACCAACGCTATATTTTTATAATTATATGTATGTTTTGTATATATTTTTAGCAATTTGTAGAACTCTCGTTATATTAGTATGAGATTATAATTTTTGCACGAAAAACTTTTATGACGATTTTATATGTAAAAAAGTAACTGTA
>JAFWXB010000037.1 GCA_017523185.1 Lachnospiraceae bacterium
CCCAAGGTCGCATTGTTCCATGTAAACACTTGTCTGTATATGCACACAATAATCCATTTGCTGTAAACAATGTCATCTGCGTATCATCCGAAATGCACGCTTTTCCATGAAAAAGTTCATAATCTTGAATCCCATGTTTCCCATAAATATGAAAAATATCTTTCGCTCTACGAAATTCTACTGCATATCCTAACGCATCTCCAATTGCTCCACCAAACATACATCCTTTCATTTTTTCTAGTTTTGTAGCCATAAATATCTCTCCTTTATACTTAAAATCACATTATAATTTATTTTTATGTACAAACTAATAACATTTTTATTTATTATTTTAACATAAATTTGCCCTAAAAATATAGTATACTACGAAAAATATTATTTGTTATTTTTTGTATTTCTTCTATCTTTTATATATGCTAAAATATACATAATGAAATGAATATACACAATTTATTTTATATAGAAGAATCTCTTACTTTTTTCATACACATAACTATAACATATAAATTTATTTTATTAGGAGGAAAACTTATGGAATATGCAACTCTACATAACAATCTTAAAATGCCTCTTGTTGGGCTTGGTGTATATCGCTTAGATACCGAAGAAGAAATGACAACAGCTATTTCTCATGCCTTAAACTGTGGATATACATTATTTGATACTGCACAAATGTACAAAAACGAAGCAAGTCTTGGGCGAGCTTTAAAAACTGCAAATATGAAACGTGAAGACTTATTCTTGGTTAGTAAAGTAGATAATTGTAACCAATGGTACGACATTACCAAAAAAAGTTTTATGGAATCTTTAGAAAAATTACAAACTGACTATTTAGATTTGTTCTTAATTCATTGGCCGGGACAGAATAGAGAACGCACACTCTCAACTTGGAAAGCTATGGAAGAATTATATGAAGAAGGAAAAATTAAAAGTATTGGTGTATCCAACTTTGAAATTTCTCATTTAGAACACTTAATTGCAAACTGTAACATCAAACCTATGGTAAATCAAATCGAACATACACCATATACACACAATACAGAACTCTTGGATTTTTGCAAAAAAGAACAGATTCAAATTATGTCATGGGCACCACTTCTGCGTGGCAATATGGGAAATCCTATTTTTATAAAATTAGCTGAAAAATATAATTGTACAACTGCACAACTTATTCTTCGTTGGAATACTCAACAAGGTATTACTGTCATTCCAAAATCAAAAAATCCAACTCGCATTAGCGAAAATATTGATATTTTTGATATTACGATTTCAGAAGAAGATATTACACTATTAAATTCTTTAAATTGCAATCACCGTACAGCACATGACCCAAATGTATTTGATTTTTGATTTTCAAACTTGCATTAATTTAAGGGGCTCACTTTTATAGTGAACCCCTTAATATAAATACTAACATTACAAATTTTCATTTTTCAACGCATCTATTGGATTATCTGCTTTAATTTTTCGCATGGAATACATCATGGTTGCAAATACTACTAAAAATACACTTAGTGTTGCAATTCCAATTGCTGTCCATGGCAGATGAAATCCTGTTTCAAATCCATCAGAAACTATTTTATAAATAAACCATGTAATGACACCTGAAACCGGAAGTCCATACAATAATGCTCTGCTTCCATATAATATACATTCAAAATTCATCATACGATTCAGCTCTTTATTTGACATTCCTACCGATTTTAACATTGCAAATTCTCGTCTGCGTAAACTAATATTCGTAGAAATCGTGTTAAATACATTTGCAGCAGCAATTAAAGAAATTAACACAATAAATCCATAAGAAAATACATTCATAATCATTACAAGATTTCTGTTTTCTTCCAATCGTTCTGCTTCATCATACAATACATTTTTATTCAATCCATGTTCTACAAGCACTTTTCGAATAGCTTGGTAACTTGCTGTATGATTATCAGACAAGATATAATGACGACCATATCCTATATTAGGGTCTTCTCCTATTACTTCTTTTATCATACTATATGGATATACAAATACCAAATGTGTATTAAGATTGATATAATATGGTCTTTCATGGAGTAATTTTCCTGATTTTAACGTAAATTGTGTTTCTCCCTTTGTATACACTACTTCACATTCCTCTGTATTTAAAACATTATACGTATAATATTTTTCTAAACCATAATCAAACGCTGTTTCTCCATCAAATGCAACTGCTAATGGATTTTCCGGATTCATAAATACTTCTTCACTCAAATTATTTTCTTTTAAAAGCTGTTTAAAATTTTCATCATCTACAAATACCATTCCAAAATATACTTGTATTTGTTCTGTATTTGTTTCTTTCTTGTTTTTTGTATCTGCAACTGTATCTGTTTTTATAATTTCATTTGCATTTATTTCACTTACTATTTGATTGAGTTCCTCATTATACTCTAAATAATCTTTGTGAATATACTCTTTTTTTATTGTTAAATGTTGTGACCACTCATCTGTATAAGCATTTTCCATAACGCCCTCACAATCTGCAATAAGTTGGGCTAATTCTTCATGTGAAAGCAGTCTTGGTACTTGTTTATTTGTATAATCCAATGGATTATGTGCATAGGTAATATCATATCCTTCGGTATCAAATCCTTCTGTTACTGCTTTTGTAAGATATTGTGTAAATGCTGATGTTGATACAAAAAGTACAATACTCATAAATAAACTTATTACAGTTGCACGATATTTTTTCTTACTGCGTTTATAATATTTATTTGCAATCATACCGGATAAACCAAACAATCGATACATTAACTTTTGCGACCATGTCGTTCCTGATGTTTGTGTCCTATTTTCTTGCTTTTTCTTTCTTTTTTCTAATTTTATATCTGTATTTTGACGAATTGCTTCTACAGCTGTTACTTTTGTTGCACGTTGTGATGGAATCCATGCAGAAATAAAAATAGTAATAAGTGCTACAATTCCTGCTGTAATAATTGCCATTGGCGATACACACAATGTAAGTGGCACAGAAAATGCTCCAATAGAAATAAATCTATTTCCTATGAAAAATAACGTCACACCAATTCCAAGAACTCCGGCAAAAATACCAATTGGAATTCCAATGACACTTACTACAAATGCCTCAAAAAATACCATCTTTTGAAGTTGTTTCTTTGTCGCACCAATTGAAGATAATAACCCAAACTGTTTTGTTCTTTCAGAAACTGAAATTGAAAACGCATTATAAATAAGTGATACTGAACCAAACATAATAAGCCCTATTACAATAGAAGCCAATCCATATAAAACCGTATAAAATCCTTCATATCCTGATACACCTAAATAAAGTAATAAATCCGAATTTTGTGTAGAAGATACAACACCTGTGTCATCTGACTTTTGAATTTTATCGGTAAATTCAAAAATATCCTTTGAATTTTTTAATTTAAAATAAATATTATAACGAAAATTCATTTCTGATGCAGAAGTTTCTTGTGATACACTATCATTTTTGGATTTTGCAATATCTTCTGATATTCTATCCTCTTTTAATATCATATTATCTTCTAATAAATTTTCTTTTTTTAATGTACTTATTTGAGGAAATACAATTGCCGTATATCCCGGTGCAGAATAATTTTCAAATGGTGGGCGTTCATAAAATCCAACTACTGTATATGTTTTCGTTTCCCTTACTGCAATTTCTTCTTTTGAGATATTTTCTATTTCTAATTTTTCTTGTTGATTTGCTTGAAGTTCTTCTTGTAACTCTTGATTACTTTCAAGTTCTTCTTGCATTTGTGATTCCATATCCATTGTATTCGAATCTTCTGCTTTTTGATTTAATTCTTCTTCATTTAACGTTTCTTGTTCTTGACGTTCTCTTTCTCGTTGCAATTCTACTTTTTCATTATAACTATAAGGATTATACTGATTTAACTGATATCCATCTGTCATACGATTTCCAATTTCCAATGTAATCGTATCTCCTACACGATAAATAACTCCACCATTTTCTGCTAAATGGTCTGGAAGCAAAATTTCATTTTCCGAACTTGGATATCTTCCACCTGTAATATGAATTGGCATTGTTTCTTGAAACGCAGTTCCAGCCTCAATAATATAAAGATATGGCTTATACTCATTTTGACAATCATCTACTATCGCATAGCCCAATTCTTTTGCATACACAAGCGATTCTACTTCTTTTGATTCTTCAAGCGTTTTTAAAAGTTCTTTATTTGCACTAATTGCACTTCCATGCCAGTCTCCATCTGTATAAATCGTATTTTCCAATAAATAATTTTGTAAACTGGAAGCCAATGTTGTAACTGCTGTAATCATAGAAGCAGATAAAATAATTCCAATAATTGTAACTATCGTACGCATTTTATTTTGTTTTAAAATTTGTAATGTTACTTTGTGAAAAATATTCATCGACGAATCACCTCATCTCTTACAATCTTCCCATCTTCAATTGCAATAATACGATCTGCTTGAAGTGCAATATTTTCATCATGTGTAATCATAATGAGTGTCTGATAATATTTTTGATTGGACATTTTTAATAATTCTACAATTTCTTGACTGTTTTTACTATCTAAATTTCCTGTTGGTTCATCTGCCAACACAACTGCCGGAGCATTCATTAAAGCCCTTCCAATAGAAACACGCTGTTGTTGCCCTCCCGAAAGCTGGTTCGGCAAATGATATTCTCGCCCCTTTAACTTTAATATTGTAAGCAATTCTTCTAAGCGTTCCTGATTTACTTTTTGTCCATCCATAAGTACAGGAAGTGTAATATTTTCCGTTACATTTAAAACAGGAATTAAATTGTAAAATTGATAAATCAATCCAACTTGGCGACGACGAAAAATCGCAAGTTGTTCATCATTTTGCTTGTATACATCTTGTCCGTCCATATAAATTTTTCCACTTGTCGGTTTATCCACACCACCCAAAATATGTAAAAGTGTTGATTTTCCCGAACCTGACGGTCCAATAATTGCCACAAATTCACCTTTTTTTACAGAAAAAGAAATATTATCTACTGCATTTACAGCAGTTTCACCTTTCCCATACGTTTTACATAAATTTTCTACTCTTAAAATTTCCATAAATCCTTGATATTGTCTCCTTTTATAATTTTATAAATCTAATACTTACTATTTGCCTTTACAACTTGTACGTAATTGTAAAATAAACACTTTTTTAGATTTCTTTTACAAATAGTATATACAAACTATACTCATTTTACATGACAATATTGTGACTTTCATATGACAAAAATGTCACTTTTCTATGATTTCACGGAAATTTTTTTAAAAATCATACTTCATTTAAGTTTTTATAAAATCTTATAATAAACTCTGCTCCACCTTCTACTTTATTTTGTGCCTTTATAGTCCCCTGTTGCATTGTCACAATCATTCTCGCTAATGCTAATCCAATACCAAAACTATTCTTATCCGTATCTTTTCCTTTATAAAAACGCTCAAATATATGTGGGATATCTTCTTTTGCAATTCCTTTTCCCGTATCGTGAATTACAATTTCCGTAAAAATAGCATTTTCTGTGGCTGAAATTGTAATTTTTCCTCCTTCGGGCGTATGTTCCATACAATTTTTCACAATATTTCCAATGGCTTCACATGTCCACCCAACATCTCCCAAAAATATTCCATTCGCATTTACTACTAATTTTTGTTCACGAAGTTCCATAGGAATTGCCAATGGAGAAACTGATTTCTTTATCAATTCTTCTAAATGAATCTTTTCTTTTCGAAATGTTACAGTTCCTGCATCTAATTTTGAAATTTTCAACAATGTGGTAATCAACCATTCTATTCTTGATAATAATTGATACAACTCTTGTATCAATTTTTGTTTTCGTTCTTCTGCTATACCAGGTTCTGACAAAAAGGAAATAATTAAATTCATAGAAGTAAGTGGTGTTCGTATTTGATGTGAAATATCTGCAATGGAATCTGCCAAATAAATTTTATCCTCTGTTAGTTTTTGTTGCTGTTCTCGCAATCGAACTGTCATTTTATAAATTTCACTTTGTAAAATCCCCAATTCTCCTTCTGCATATTTTTCTATGGAAATTGCATTTTTTCCATGTAAAATACAATCAATATCCGTTGCTAATTCTGAAATTTTCTTATAACGTCGATAGGTAGTAAAAATATGTGTTACCAAAAACAACATACACCATCCCAACATAAACATTCCAAACTCTTTTTTCCATAAAAATGAAGTGGTTGATGCAACCACCATAATGATTATATGTATCCATACACCTTGTTTTACTTCAGGATTTCGAAAAAATTTCATATCACCTTAACTCCTTATAAATAATTACCTAGCTTCAATTAATCCACTCGATATCCCAATCCACGCACGGTTTTTATAATTGTCGGATTTTGAGGGTCATCTTCTATCTTTTCTCGTAAACGTTTAATATAAACAGTAAGTGTATTGTCGTTTACAAATTCTCCTGCTACGTCCCAAATTGTTTCCAATAATTTCGTCCTTGAAAGTACCATACCACGATTATTAATAAACACTAATAACAATCGATATTCTAAGGCAGAAAGATATAAATCTTTGCCATTTTTTACAGCAGTTCCTTTTACTGTATCCACAGATACACTACCTAATTTAGCAATACTACTTCCTCCACCCGTCAAACGTAAAATATTTTTAATACGTGAAATTAATTCTCGTGGACGAAAAGGCTTTGCAATATAATCATCTGCTCCTAAATCAAATCCCGTTACGGTGCTATACTCATCTCCTGAAGCAGTTAAAAAAATAACTGGAATTTGATATTCTGCTTTTACTGCTGAGCAAACAGAAAAACCATTTCCATCCGAAAGGGAAATATCCAGTAATACCAAATCAAAATTTTCTTTTTCTAAAGATTCTAATGCCTTCTTCTGACCGGAAACACTTTTTACCCAAAATCCTTCTTTTGTTAAAAACTCTGTTAAATTTTCTACAATACTTTTATCATCTTCTACCAATAAAATACGTGTCATAGGATACCTCCCTAAATAATCCTTTTCTTTTTATATAAAAATGCAGACCTTTTACAGCCTGCATTTTCTCTTTTTCACTATATTTTTATAAAATTATCGCACTCATGTTAATATAAATTATACCATATACTTATCAATTTGATGAGATACTTTCATTACACCATCTAAAATCTGGTGTGCTTCTTCCGATGTTTTAAAATTATCTGCTGTCATATCTGCTGATTGTTGTGCAGATGCTGTTACTTCTTCTGTTACTGCCGATAAATGCATAATACTATTTACAATTTCTGTATTTGCGTGTTCTAATGTTCCAAGCATTTTTTCTACTTCTGTAATATCAGAAACTAATACATTAACATTACTATTCATTTCTTCAAACTGTTTTGCAACTTCTGTAATCATTTCTTCTTGTGTATTTCCAACTTCTACAGAACATTCTACTGCTTTTGCTGTATGATTCACATGCACTTCTAACTGTTCCAAAATTTTTGAAATATGTTCTGTTTCTTCACGTGTTTTTTCAGATAATGCACGAATTTCATCTGCTACAACAGCAAAACCACGTCCTGCTTCCCCTGCTCTTGCACTTTCAATGGAAGCATTTAATGCCAAAAGATTTGTCTTAGAAGAAATTGAAAAAATTGTCTTTGTAATTGCTTTTACATCATTTACATTTAATTGTAACTTTTGCATAGATTCTGCAACTAACATATTTGTTTCTGACAAAACATTGGTTTCTTGCTTTAATTGTTCCATTCGTCTTACATTATCTTTATTTAATTCATGCGAACGGTCTGCAACACGCACCATATTGTCAGCTCTTTCTACTGTTTTTTGTAAACTTTCCTGAATATCTTGTGTCATAACGGTCTGCATTTGAATATTTTCTGCTGTATGTAAGGTACTTTCACTAATATCATTTGCAGAATGATTTACAACTTCTGAAGATTGTTTTAAATCACTAATAATCTGCATTGCACTCTCTGTACCTTTTCGAACTTCTTCTGCAATTCAAGCACATCTTCCATCATATCCTTTTGCATATTTGTTTCATACTTTGCACGTCCAAGTGAATCATCATTAAAACGTTTACCAATTCTTGTCATATACCAAATAACAAACATCATAACCATAATAACAACACAAATGGTAAGATTATCCATAAATTGTGCATCTACATAATCTTTTGTACCAAATTGACGAAATAATGTCACTCCAAAATGCCCAACAGAAGTCATAATTCCCGTAATAGATGCAAATTTTATATCAAAAAACAAAACCCCTGCTATCAATGGAAGCGTTGACATGACACGCATATAATATGAATTAAATCCATATGCCAACTGCATGGAATTAATAAATAATCCTATAAAGATTACATAACGTACTTTATTACTTTGCTTATCACGAGCATATAAAATAAATCCAATTACTGAAGTTACCACCATAACTCCTAATAATCCGAATGTATAAGTTACAGTTCGATAACCACGCAAATATGATACAAACACTATTAAAAATGCCACAATATTTAACAATGTTGTACTTATACACATAAACTGATTAATTTTCTTATTTTGCTCCCCACGCTCTGCAAATCGAAATTGATTTTCTTTTACTTTCTCTTTCATTACTATCCCCTCTTAGCAGTAAAAATTTATAAAACTCCAAATATACCATTTTACACTTACAATTTTATAAAATTACAAAAACTATGTAATTCTATTTTTATATTATAACGCTATTAAATTGGGCTTACAATTCTTTTTTTATTTTTCTCTTTTTATAGTAAAAAAATCCACCATGTTTTATATGGTGGATTTCTAATTAGTAATCTCCTTTATTGGACGACTTTCATTTCTACGAATATATTGGCTTTTGTGGTTGGCTAATCAAAAAACTGTGTCAATGCCCTCTATCGGACGACTCTCATTTCTACATGAAAATTGTTGTGCAGGAACCACAGTAGAAGCACATGTGTCAATGCCCTCTATCGGACGACTCTCATTTCTACCCTATCTCTCTACACCCCTTTATTTTCAAGGCTTTCAGAGGCTATTTTCGCATGTAATTATCAGAATATTCTGAAAATTTTGTTTTTTAGCCCATTTTTTTGTCTTTTCTAAAATTGTTCTTATTTTGATACAATTTTTATAAGTAATTCAAAGACTTAAGAACTCATATTTATACTTCTTAAGTCTTTGATTATCATACAAATTACTTCTATTACAAAAACTTTTTAAGCATATTTATTACTACTATTTTATTCTTACAATCTTGCATCAAATAATCCACAGAAACTGTCAATTGGGTCTTGTCCTGTAAATGCATCTTTGCCTGCAAGAAGTTTTTCTACTAATGCATCTAAAGTAGAATCTTTTGCATCATATGTATTAATGTAAGTACGAGCTTGTGGAAGGTCTGCAAGCATGGTTGGTTGTCCAACACCTACAACTACTACTGGAAGTTCAAATACATACCATGGAATTTCTCCACCACCTTTAGACATACCAAAGGAAGGTCTGCCACTCTTAACATCACATAATGTAATAATTAAATCCTGTCCACTTACGAAATCTGCAATCGCATTTTTTCCTGCAAAGTATAAATCAATACTTGGTTTTTCACCTGCTGCAATCTGTTTTTTCATCTTATCAACCGGACTTTCATAGATAAACGCATCAAATCCTTTTGCAATTAAGCGTTCTTTTAATGCTTCTGCTGGATTTGTTCCACCCATGCCCATTGCCTGCATAAGGAAATCCATAGGTCCAGGAGCTGCTTTTAAGTGTACAATCATAACTCTCTTATAGCGTTCCGGTGTAACCGGTAATACATCTTTGTCTTTGTATTTTACAAGTGTAATACAATCGTTAGAAATTGCTTTTGCCATTTCTTTGTATTCTGCTTTACCAAGAGCTTCTGCTAAAAATTCAGGTTGTGGAACCATAGTTTCTCTATCTTGTTTATGAAGTCCCATTTTTGCTTTTAAGCCGATAATTCTTGTAAGAGCTTCTGTCATACGTTCTTCAGAAATAATTCCGTTTTTGTATGCATTCAACATAGTATTAAAATCTTCTTCAGGGTCATTGAAGAATAAGAACATATCACAACCTGCGTTAATTGCTAATGGAAGCATATCTACACGTTTCATACGGTCTGTCATACCTACCATATGAGAAGCATCTGTTACAACCATTCCATTGAAACCTAATTTATCACGAAGAAGTGTTGTCATAATGTCTTTGGAAAGTGTTGCAGGCATCATATCATCATCTGCAATATCCGGATTGATTGCTCTTGTATAAGTAGGCATCATAATATGTCCACCCATAATTGCATCAAGCCCTGCATCAATCAATTCACGATATACAAGTCCATATGTAGCATCCCATTCTTCCACACTCATATCATTGATATTGTTAGAAAGATGAGCATCTCTGAAATCAAGACCATTTCCAGGGAAGTGTTTTGCTGCACAAGCAAATCCTTCATTTTCATGAGCACCTTCTAAATAAGCTACACTCATTTTTGCAACAAGTTCCGGGTCACTACCAAATGCACGAGTAATGATTTCTGTATTCTGCCAGTTATAAGCAATGTCACAAACAGGTGCAAATGCCATATTACAACCAATTGCCATTGCTTCTGCATTTGACATTTTACCTAATGCACGAGCATAATCGGTATTGCCTGTTGCCCCAATTTTTACACCTGAACCAATATATGTTCCTCCCGGACATGCACCATCTCCACCAGCTTCTGTATTACAAGCAATAAAAGCAGGAACTTTAGAATATTTTTGAATTGCACGATTTTGGCTCTGAATATCAGTTGGTGCTCCCGGATTATAACGGCAACCGCCTAAATGATATGTACCTAATAAATTTTTTACATATTCTTCTTCTTTTGATTGTGTTAACTGGAAAAAGAGTTGTCCTACTTTTTCTTCGTCAGACAAAGATGCAATTGTTTCTTCTACCCATTTAATATCTTCATCTGATAAATTGTATGGTTTTGCTTTTAAATCAACCATTGTTTTCTCCCCCTATTTTTATTATTTTTGAAACTTTTTATGAAAAATCATAAACTTCCTATTATATTGTGACAGTATGACAATCCCCCTTTATTATCATACTTCTACCATATCATAAGCATAACTTCGGTCTGTTTCTATCCCTAGTTGTCGCTTTCTTATGCAAAGTTAAAAACAAATACTCCCCTTGTATTTGTAATTGAACAGATATTTTTATAAATCAAATAGATTCAGAATTTGCTTTTATCATTATTTTGATATCTTTTCTTGCATAAGTCCACAAATTACCCCATAATTCTCCTAAAATTTCTCTTGTTCTTCTACCTTATTCTTCTTCACAAAGTGCATAATATGCC
>JAFWXB010000351.1 GCA_017523185.1 Lachnospiraceae bacterium
ACATACACATTAACTTAATACAAGAAAGAAACCACGTTTTGTTTTTCATATTCAATTATCTTTTTTTATTTTATAGTGGAAAGTATCGTACCTTGCATTTTGTCTTTCTTAAAAATATACAGAAAAATTTAAAATTTTACTTGCAAATATAGTTTAAGTATGATAATATCAATATGTTCGAAATAAATAAGCCGGCATGTCGGAATGGCAGACGAGGCAGACTCAAAATCTGTTGTTGGCAACGACGTGTGGGTTCAAGTCCCACTGCCGGCAGTAAACACCCTTGTAGATAGTGATATTTACAAGGGTATTTTATTTATCATATGCTATTATAAAATGAGTTCAGTAAGTAATAATACTTTATAAAATATTACATAAAAATACTAATGTAAATTGTTTGTTAAGGTAATAAAACTAATGTTTTACACTTATTTTCAAAATTTGTCAACTTACGTTATTATAGTAATTCAGAGATGTTAATACTTAAATCTTTATAAATTCCAACAGTAATTGTTTGTTCAAACGTAAAAATGATAGGTGCTTCATCTTCTTCATAACGATATATGGTAGTACGTTCTTTTTGTGGGTCTACAATCCAATATTCGCGTACACCGGCTTCTGCATATTTACCATTTTTAATATTGTAGTCAATACGACGACTGCTTGGAGAAACAATTTCAATAATAAAATCAGGTGCACCATTGCAACCTTTATCTGTTAATTTATTTTTATCATAAATAACAGAAATATCTGGTTCGATATAGGTTGTTTCATCATTATTTAAAAATACTGCAAATGGAGAAGGATAAATTTTACAGTCGCCTTTATGATTATGAATATAGTTGGAAATAACTCTGTGTAATTCGCTCACAAGTTCTTGATGTATTCTACTTGGTGGTGCCATATTATAAATTTTTCCATCAATCAGTTCAGCACGTTCTCCATTAGGAAGCATATAAATATCTTTTATTGTATAGGTATTTGATTATAATTGTGGCATAAGATAATTCCTTTCTTTTGAAAAATTAGGTAAAATAAAGATGGTGGTTATTAGTTGATTTTAAAAATATTATAGTTGAAAATTTTTGAAGTATTATATATAATATACTTAATAAGGTAGTCGGTAGGTGAGTGCACTTCACCCGTTCCGGCGAAATAATAGTTAGTTAAAAAAGTAGTCGTTCACTTCAATTTCTCAGGGTAGGACGGCTACTTTTTATTTTTCATATTAAGAATGGCTATAATTAAATTAGCAATGGCTATAATAATCATAAGTTCTTCGTATGTAGTCATAAACACCACCCCTTTCTAAAATCTTAGAATGGGTAGTAAGCACGCCTCTAGCTGTTCAGGTAAGTATATTGTCAATGTAGTAGTATTTTCAAAATTAGGATATATTATTAAGATATCATTATTTTATGTACTAATTTTACTTTATCTATTTAAAATATACAAGAAAAAATAAAAAAATATCTTAAAAAATGAGAAAATTTAGATAAAATTTCTGTCCTTTGTATTTGTTGCAATAAAATTATTAAGAAAATATGAATATCTTATAAAGAATAAAATTTTTTATTGACATAAGGTACAAGATTGTGATAGTTTTTTTTCACTAGAAAATAAAACTGCTTATTTAAAGCACATAGATGAAAGATAAAATTGCTAAGTAATTATATTTTTGATTAAATATATAGTATAGGAGGAATTGTTGTGGCAACAATTAAAATACTTGGAAATTATAAAGATAATGATATAGAATTATGCAGAACAACAAATCATACAGCAGGAGATGAAACCGTACAAGCTTTGTTAGAAGCAAGTATTCCATTCACAAAGAATTGTAAGAAAATTCCATTTTTTCAGCGTACAAAATATAATGGTGCACAAAAAGTATGGGTAATTACTACAAATCCCGATAGATATGGGCAAGCAAGACGTGTAATTGATACGATTGATGTAATGTATCGTAAAAGACTTATGGTATCTAACTTTTAATAGATAAAATTTTTGTATAAAATACTGTAAATTTATATGTTATAGTGTATAATGCAAAATGAGCAAATCAATGAGATATTTGCAATTAGAGGAATATTAGAAATAGAGGGTAAAATGAATATTCTTTTAAGTTTGGTACTAGTTGGAGTTTGTAATGTGGAGAAAGAAAAGTTCTATAAAAAATAATAGAGACAGAGAATATGAAAATAGAAATCAGGAATATGATGAGTATACAAATATAGAGCGTGCTGGAATCATTATCAGAACGCTTGTTTGTATACTTATTTTTTTGTTTGTGCCTGTTTTATTATTTTATTTAATGGAAAGTTATGAGCATAATGCCTTTGTAGAAGTACGACAACTTGCACAAGTATATAATATTTTATTATTTGAACTGATTGCATGGATTTTATTTTTTATTTTTGGAACAGGAAAAATTGCACTTCGTATAGAAACAATACTTGCTATGGTATATGGAATTACAAATTATTATATTATGGCATTTCGTTCAACACCATTTGTTCCTTGGGATATTTTTTCCATTCGAACAGCTGTAAGTGTGGCTGATAATTATGATTTTACACCATCAAAAGAAATGATAATGACAACAAGTGCATTTTTAGTAATCTTTGTGCTACTTGGATTTTTTGAATTTCGTTTAAAACAAAAGTTTGTTTTTCGTATGATTCCAATGGCATGTATGAGTGTTGCATTAGGTGTATTTGTAGGTTTGTTGCAAGATGAAAAGTTTCAGACGAAAAGTTATTTGTATCCATATTTATTTACTCCTGCATATATGACAGAAGTCAATGGAATGGCAGTTACATTTGCTATGGATTTGGCTTTTTTATATGTAGAAAAACCGAATGGATATAGTGTGGAAGTTGCAAAAGCCATTTTAGAACAATATGAGGATAAAGAAAATACACAAGATACAGATGAAGTAGCACAAGTAGATAAACAAGAACTGCCAAATATAATTGTAATTATGAATGAGGCATTTTCGGATTTATCTGTATTAGGTGAATTTACCACAAATGAAGATTATATGCCATATTTACACGAATTACAAAATGGAAATGAAAATACGATTACAGGAAATATGACAGTTTCCGTATGTGGTGGAAATACAGCAAATTCAGAATTTGAATTTTTAACAGGTCACACAATGGACTTTTTTCCGGTAGGAAGTATTCCGTATCAGCAATATATTAAGGGGGAAATTCCCTCTTTGGCAAGCCAGTTAAAAGCATTGGGATATGAAACATATGGAATGCATCCTTATCTTGCAACCGGTTGGAATCGTGATACAGTATATCCGAACTTGGGATTTTCAGAGAACTATTTTTTGACAGATTTTACAAAACGTCAGTATATTCGTAAATATGTAAGTGATGCAACTGCATATGATAAAATTATTGAAACATATGAGAAAAAAGAAAAAGGAACTCCTGCGTTTATTTTTGAAGTAACTATGCAAAATCATGGTGGTTATACAGATACTTATAAAAATTTTACCTCTAATATAGAAGTGGAAGAATTTGAGCATAAAGCATTGAACCAATATTTGTCATTATTGCAAGTGTCGGATGCAGAATTAGAAAAATTGATTGCATATTTTAATAAGGAAGAAGAAAAAACAATCATTGTATTTTTTGGAGACCATCAGCCGAATGATTATGTCGTAAATCCGATTTTACAATGGAATCGGAAAAGTACATTGGAAGTATCTAAAGAAGAAACTGCAAAGTTGCGTTATGTTGTGCCTTATCTAATTTGGGCAAATTATGATATAGAAGAAAAAACAAACGCAGATACGGATATCAGTTTATTAAGTGCAAATATGTTAGAAGTGGCAGGATTACCAACAACAGCATATCAAAATTTCTTATTAGAAATGGAAAAGGCTTTGCAAGAAGTATCGAATAAAAGCGAATCGGAACAAGAATCGGTAAAAGCAGAGTATGAAGAAATGTATCAGATATTGCAATATTATTTTATGTTTGATGTTTAAAAAGGATAAAAATAAAAATGAAAAAATCTTTAAAAGTATTAAAATATAAAAAATGGATATGGGGATTTTTAGCATTTATGATTCCATTTATAGTGAGTGTACTCATTTGTGCTTCACTTGGTATTTATCCATTTGGAGAAAATTGTATTCTTCATGTAGATATGTATCACCAATATTGTCCGTTTTTTATAGAATTTCGTGAAAAATTAACAGAGGGTGGAAGTCTTTTATATTCTTGGAATTTGGGACTTGGCTCTGATTTTGTATCACTATTTGCTTATTATTTAGCAAGTCCTTTGAACTGGCTTTTAATTCTTTGTCCCGAAGGTCTTGTAATTGAATTTATGACACTTACCATATGGATAAAAATAGCACTTAGTGGTTTATTTTTCTTTTGGTATTTAAAAGGACATTTTCATCTTATTGGAAAAGATGGAAATTATCATATACGAACAGTAGCTCCAGCAATTGTCTTTTCCACAGCGTATGCTTTTTCAGGATATGTTGCAGCATATAGTTGGAATATTATGTGGATGGATTCGATAGCATTAGCCCCACTTATTATTTTAGGGTTAGAACGCCTTGTAAAAGAAAATAAACCAATATTGTATTATGTTACATTATCTGTTTCTATTTTATCAAACTTTTATATTTCGCTTATTATTTGTATTTTTCTTGTACTTTATTTTGGAATATTATTGTTGGAATACCGTCCAAAGGAAAGCAATTTAAAGAAAAAAACCACGGAAAAGCTTCAGGGTAAATTGCAGAAAGAAGAATTAGAGAATAAGGAAACAAATCTTGTTTTAAAAGAAGAAGGGGTATCAGATAGTAAAAATGTTTGGTATTCTATGATAGAACGCTTTAAAATATGTATTCGTTTTGCATGGTATTCTCTTTTAGCAGGTGGAACAGGAGCAATTCTTTTAATTCCTGAAGCTATTATTTTAGGATATAGTGCATCAGCAGATTCCGGTTTTCCGGAAACAATGGAATGGTATTTTGTCATATTAGAAGAATTATCAAGATTATGTACGACTGCTACTCCATATACGGGAAATGACCATTGGCCGAATTTATATTGTGGAGCATTTACGGTTCTTTTAGTAGTTTTATATGCTTTTAATACAAGAGTAAAACCAATAAAAAAAATACCAAGATTGTTATTTTTAGCTTTATTTATTGTAAGTTTTTCTAATAATTATTTAGATATGATATGGCATGGACTTCGTTTTCCAAACTCTTTGCCGGGAAGACAATCGTTTTTATTTATTTTTCTTATGCTTGTGATGGGATATGAAACCTATTTAAAACGAAAGGGCAATAAAGTTTGGCATATTGGAGTTGCTTGTTTCTTATGTGGAGGAGTATTTGCAGCAAGTTCTTATGTTATGGATAAAGAAATTACAGATACATTTGCTTTTTCCATTACAGCTATTTTTCTGGCAAGTTATATGCTCATTTTGTTATTATTGAAAATTGCAAAAAAAGAAATGCGTCAAATGGTTTATGGGTTTGCATTTGCTCTGACTATGGGAGAAATTATTTTAAATATGGCAGTAACAGGCTTTTATTCATTAAGTCGTACTTCTTATCTTGCAAAAATGGATGATTATCACGAATTGTTGGAACTTGCAGAAACAGATGCACAATTTGAAGCAGAAAATAAGGAACTTGTTTTTTATCGTGTCGAAGATACAGAACGTAAAACAAAAAATGACGATAGCTTATATGGATATCCGTCTGCAACCATTTTTTCTTCACTTATGAATATTGATGTCAGTCGTTTTTATCAAAGTGTATATATGGAAGGTGGAAAAAATTATTATTGTTATAATGGGGCAACACCACTTGTTTCTTCTATGCTTTCCGTAAAATATATGCTTTCCGATAATGATGATGGAGAAAACAGACTTCGCAGTATTGTTGCAAATTCGGGAAATTATTATTTGTATCAAAATAAATATTGTTTGCCACTTGGTTTTATGATGAGTGAAGAGGCTATCGAAACATGGGATAATAGCAGTACGTTAAGTAGTAATAAAATACCACAAATCAATTTGCTTGCTTATGCATTGGGAGCAGAATCCGATTTATTAACAAAAGTGGAATTATCAGGTAATATAGAAGCTGGAAGAACAGAACTTTTTATAGAAGAAAACGGCTTTTATTATGGAAATTATCTCAGTTGTAGTGCCGACAATTTAACAATAAAAGTAGGCAATGATGCTTCTACACGTTATGGAAAAACAACACACCGTTATTTATTTGAATTTGGAGAATGTAAAGCAGGCGAAAGTGTTGTGATTACAAATTCCAAAGATGAAGCGGTAGAATTTACAGTATATAAGATGGATTTTGATGCATTAAATAAAGCGTATCAGACATTGCGACAGCAAACTATGCAATTAGAGGAATTTACAGATACTTTTATTAAAGGAACAATTGATGTAGAAGAAGCAGGTTCTCTTATTTTTTCTATTCCATGTGAAGAAGGTTGGACACTTTGTGTAGATGGAAAAGAAGTAGAAGCCAAAGCCTTTAAGGATACATTTATCAGCGTATATTTGGAAGAAGGAGTACATAGCATTGAACTTTCTTATATGACACCGGGACTTGCAATTGGTACAATGATAAGTGGAAGTTGTATTGTGTTATTTATTGTTTCCATGTTAGTTAAATATAAGATTGGGAAAAAAATTGAGGTAGTAGCATGATACATCAGGAAAATATGAAAAAAATAGAAGAGTTGGAAAAAGAGTTAATTAGTATTGTAGTGCCTTGTTATAATGAAGAAAGTACACTTGCAATTTTATACGAAGAATTAAATAAAGTAACTGCAAAAATGACAGAATATATGTTTGAATATTTATTTGTAAACGATGGCTCAAAAGATGATACACTTTTTTTATTAAAAGAGTTTGCAAAAAAAGATAAAAGAGTAAAATATCTTTCTTTTTCAAGGAATTTTGGAAAAGAAGCGGCACTTTTGGCAGGCTTACAGTATGCAAAGGGTGATTATGTTGCAACGATGGATGCAGATATGCAAGACCCACCTTCTTTATTGCCGGAACTTATGGAATATGTGGCATCGGGGGAATATGATAATGCAGCGACACGTCGTGTTGACCGAAAAGGAGAACCGCCTATTCGCAGTTTCTTTGCTCGTATGTTCTATAAAATGATGCGACATATGACAGATATTCAGATTGTAGATGGAGCAAGAGATTATCGTGTAATGAATCGAGCTATGGTAAATGCCATTATTTCATTAAATGAATACAATCGTTTTTCCAAAGGTATTTTTGCATGGGTAGGCTTTGAAACAAAATGGGTGGAATTTGAAAATGTAGAGCGTTCTGCAGGCGAAACAAAATGGAATTTTTGGAAATTGTTTCGTTATTCCGTAGATGGAATCGTAAGTTTTTCCAATACGCCAATTCATATGGCATCTTATATGGGATTGTTTTTAACAGCAGTTTCAGCAATCGCTTTGTTATTTATTATGGCACGAGCTTTATTATTTGGCGACCCTGTCGCAGGTTGGCCATCGCTTGCTTGTATTATTACGTTCCTTGGAGGTGTACAATTATTTGTAACAGGTGTTATGGGACAATACCTTTCTAAAACATATATGGAAGTTAAAAAACGACCACACTATATTGTGAAAGATACAAATTGTGAAAAAATGAAATAACAGAAATTCAACAAATTAGGAAGAATGTTATATGTTTGTAAAAAAAATTCATATGAAAGCAATATAGCTTGTTTTTGTTTTTTAATTTTATAAGTTATTTTTTGTTATCAAACTGATATAAAAACAAGTCCACCACTTCATGTCGTAGGCAGAACAAATCATTTCCTACTTTAAATTTATGTGGTGGACTTATTTTATTTGTTAAAATTCAATAGTGCTTATTTTTTTCTTAGGGGAAGATACTAACATAATTTCTTTTGTATTGAGATTGACCCAACCTGTTTTTTCATTTCCTGCAATAAATCCGAAAATATCACGACGTAAATTTACTTGTCCCGGAAGTTCTATGGTAGGTTCTCCTTTTTCATTGTATAAAGTAAATGTGGATTTTCTTGAGCCATCAGAATTTGTTGTTATTGATGAAATAATTAAACCATATTCTGTTAAAACATAGTTATCATTTTCTTCAAATTGTATAGGTTCTAAAACTTGATTGAATTTTTTATCTAAAACATAGTACCAACCGGTATTAGAAACAACCCAATAATAATCATTTGCATATAAAATATTTCTGACACCTCTGCCGGCATCTAAAACTTTTACTCCATTAGATTGGTTATCATAAATAATATCTTCATAAAATACATAATCATCATTTAGTCTTGTACCTTTTTGAACAGGGGTTAAGGAATTTTCATAGCCCAAAGGATGCATTTCTACATCTGCCCCTAAATCGGCATATTCATTTTTCATAATATCATACAGTAGTTCTTGAGCGTTATCTCCGGCAATAACTTCACCTGTTTTTGCATTAATCACTCCTTCGACTTGAGAACTGTAATCGTCTTGATATCCACAGAAAAATTTATAATAATCTTCATATCCTGAGGCTTTTTGAATATTGACATAACCACCTTCCATAAGTGTTTTGGATTTACCATTTGGAGTTACAAGTTCAAGTATTTCATAATCGCCATGTTCAAAATCAGATTTTAGTGTTTTTCTAAATACATTTCCACTTGCAGTTACATCATAGTAGAGAACTTGGTTTCCTTTTTTATCTGGTTCTTTATCATCTTGAAATAAAACTTTCCCATTTTTATCCATAATTACTTTATAAATTGGTGTTCCATTTCCATCAAGACTGCTAATGGAACACATACCATCTTTATTAATAACTGCAGAAATATTATTAGCAGAAGAAAGAAAAGAACCAAATACTTTATTATTTTTATCTATAATACTATATATATATTGTTTGCCAATTGTATTTTGAATTTTCTTAATTTCTTCATATTCAGATGTATTAGAATTGTAATTTTTTAGATTTGCAGTAAGTGCATCTGCTTTTTTTATACCAATATTATTTAAAAATGTACTTTTCCATTCATAAAGAGCATTTTCCCATTCTGCAATAGTATCATTTAAAGCCTTTTGTCTGCCTTCAAAATTTTCTTCTTTTGACCATACTTCAAATAGTTCATCATCTGTGGAATCTGGATATTCGTCCAATGGAGCATCTAAATATGCAATAGCTTCTTGTCTTTCTGAAAAAACCTGCATTGCAATACGATAACAGCTATTTATTTCGATTTCATTGAGCATTTCATTAATTGTTCCAAGTGTTCTCACTAATGCATATTCTTCGCCACATACAATTGGTGTTAATGCATCTTTTCGTGTTGTTTGGCTATTTTCCAATGACAAAATGGTAAAACTTTCTATTAATGCTAGTCCTGTATA
>JAFWXB010000352.1 GCA_017523185.1 Lachnospiraceae bacterium
ATGGTTGCAGATACTGCGTGTTTAGGATTAACTTTAGGACAAAGTATTGGAAGATGGGGTAATTTTTTTAATCGTGAAGCTTTTGGAGGATATTGTAATAATATTTTAGCTATGGAATTACCAATTTCAGCAGTTCGTGTATCAGAAATTACGGAGGAATTATGGGAGCATATCATAGAGCGTGATGGTATTTCCTATATTCAAGTACATCCAACATTTTTATATGAATCATTATGGAATTTTTGTTTATTGATTTTATTACTGTTTTACTTTAAACATAAAAAGTTTCATGGAGAGATATTTTTATTATATTTGTTTGGATATGGAATAGGAAGATTTTGGATTGAGGCATTGCGTACAGACCAATTAGTATTACCTGTAATTGGAGCACCTGTTTCTATGGTACTTGCAGGACTTCTTGTTATTTGTTCATGTATTTTGATTGTAATAGGTCGTCAGAAAACGAAGGGAAACTAAAAGTACAAAAGGGAGGATTTAAAGATGAACGAAGCAGAGAAGATACAAAAACAAATGGAAAAAGAAAGAAAAGAATTAGAATGGAACGTTGTACATGAGATAAAAGATTCTGAGGTAGAAGGATTTTCAGAGGAAGTATTAGAACAAAGCAGAAAAGTAGATGAATTGATTATAGAATACTTAGAAGCTGTAAATAAAACACTCGAAAATGTAGAGAAAAATGAAGAATATGAAATAGAATCTGAAAAAATAGAAAAAAATCAATAAGATAATTAAGAATCCCGTTAAGAATTTTCTTATCGGGATTCTTAATTTTTTGAAAAAGTCTTGCTTTTATATTTATTATGGAGTAATATAAGTGAAAAGTGGGAAGAAGTTTCTAAACGCGTGGCTAAGTTGTCACAAAACAAGATAGGAGATAAAATACATGGAGTTTAATCATTATTCCGTATTATTAAAAGAAACAATTGAATATTTACATATAAAATCCGACGGAATTTATGTAGATGGAACTCTTGGTGGTGGAGGTCATGCATATGAAGTATGTAAGCAACTTTCTGAAAAAGGGAGATTTATTGGGATTGACCAAGATGCAGATGCTATTTGTGCAGCGACAGAACGTTTATTGCCTTTTCAAGATAAAGTAACAATTGTCAGAAGAAATTATTCCAATATGAAGCAAGTGTTAGAAGAACTTGGAATTAAAAAAGTAGATGGAATTGTTTTGGATTTAGGCGTTTCTTCTTTTCAACTGGATACTCCCGAGCGTGGCTTTACTTATCGAAGTGAAGATGCACCATTAGATATGAGAATGGACGATAGACAGACACTTACGGCAAAAGATATTGTCAATGAATATAGTGAAATGGAACTGTTTCGTATCATTCGAGATTATGGAGAAGATAAATTTGCAAAAAATATTGCAAAGCATATTGTAAATGCCAGAAAAAAAGCACCAATTACAACGACAGGGCAGTTAA
Organism: Lachnospiraceae bacterium; assembly: GCA_017523185.1. The sequence goes on from JAFWXB010000352.1 coordinate 1,458, forward strand.
ATGAAATTATTAGAGCTGCGATTCCTATGAAGGTACAAGCAACAGGGGGGCACCCCTCAAAACGAACGTATCAGGCAATTCGTATTGAATTAAACCATGAATTAGATGTTTTGAAGGATACTTTGGATGAAATGATAGAACTTTTAAATGAAGATGGAAGAATTTGTATTATTACATTCCATTCATTAGAAGACCGAATTGTTAAGATGAATTTTAAAAAGAATGAAAATCCTTGTACTTGTCCAAGTCATTTTCCGGTATGTGTTTGTGGAAAACAATCAAAAGGCAAGGTTATAACAAGAAAGCCTCTACTGCCATCAGATGAAGAATTAGAGGTAAATAGTCGTTCAAAAAGTGCAAAATTACGTGTTTTTGAACGCAAATAATAACAGTAATTATTAGGAGTAGTGATAATGAAAAAAGATTATTATGTAGACGGAAATACAATTAGAGAATTATATCCAAAGCAGGCAGAACCGGAAAAAAAGGTTGTACCGGATAAGGAATCACCGGAACGAAGTCAAAGAAAGAAAATTAGAAAGAATGCCGTAAAACGAAACAGACAAAAAGAACTTTACATGAATCGCAATTATGTAGGTTTTTTATCTGTTTGTGTCGGACTTGTTGCAATTTCATCAGTTTCTTTGATTCGAATCCAATCTCAGCTTACACAGAGAAAAGAACGTATTGCAGCTTTGGAAAGTCAAATTACAAATTTAAAAGCAACAAATGATGCAAAATATAAAGATATCATTACAAATGTAGATTTGGAATATATCAAAGATACAGCAGTAAATGAACTTGGAATGTCTTATGCAGCAGAAAATCAGTTAATATACTATACAGTAGATAATG
>JAFWXB010000353.1 GCA_017523185.1 Lachnospiraceae bacterium
AAAATGTCAAATTCCAGGAAATAATGAGGTAGCTTGTCATAGTAGACCGTATGCTTGGCGGCAAAGGCGAGCCAATGGAAAAAGTTCGAGAATATTCAGAAATTGAGCTATTAATTATAGAACGAATTTTAGGAGTATGTGTAAATCTTTTACACGAACCATGGCAGAATGTAGTAGACATTCAGCCTCGTATGGAACGAATTGAAACAAATTCCCAGTATGCACAGATAGTTTCGCCAACTGAAATGATTGCAATTATTACAATTAATGTTAAAATTGGGGATGTGGAAGGACGTATGAATGTCTGTATTCCATTTATTACCGTGGAAGAAGTTATCGATAAGTTAAATACGAAATATTGGTATGCAAATATGAAGCGTTATGATGAAACAAGTTATGCAGTACCAATTGAAAGTATGATTCGTAAAGCTAAAATACCAATAAAAGCAGTATTAGGAAATAGTGTTATTTCCGTAGGAGATTTTTCGACTTTACAAGTTGGAGATATTATTCGCTTAGACCGTGGAGTGGATGATGACTTAGATATTTATGTAGGAAATATTAAAAAATTTACTGCTTTACCGGGTTCATCCGGTGATAATTATGCAGTAAGAATCACTGAGGTGATTAGAGAGGAGCAATAGAAGTATGGATGGAGTTTTATCTCAGGAAGAAATTAATGCATTATTTAGTGACACGATAGGGTCATCGAATAATTCTTCCGTTGAGGATTCATTAACAGATGTAGAAAAAGATGCGATTGGTGAAATATCGAATATTAGCATGGGAACAGCAGCAACTACTTTGTTCTCTCTCGTAAATCGTAAAGTTGAGATTTCAACACCGGTAGTTACTTTTGCTACATGGGACGATATTGTAGAAGCATATGAAAGACCATGTGTATTTATTCGAATTGCATATACCGTAGGACTTGATGGAAGTAATATTCTCGTTTTAAGAGATACGGATGTCAAAATTATTACCGACCTTATGATGGGTGGTGATGGTACAAATATTGATGGAGAATTAGGAGAATTGCATTTAAGTGCAATTAGTGAAGCTATGAATCAGATGATGGGTTCTTCTGCAACTTCACTTTCTTCTATGTTAAATAAAACAATCGACATTAGTCCACCAATGGCAGACCTTGTCGATATGAAAGAAAATTTTGATGAATCAGCAATTGATGAATTTTTAACAAAGCCGTTTGTTCGTATTACATTCCGAATGGAAATCGGTGATTTGGTAGATAGTGAAATTATGCAATTATATCCACCATCATTTGCAAAAGAAATGTATGAAGCATTTATGCATACTATGGATATTGGTGTTCCATCAGTAGCAGAAGAACCAAAATCTGCTCCTGCACCAACTCCGGTAGCATCAACTCCGGTAGCATCAACTCCAACACCGATTCCACAACAAGCACCGGATATGGGTACACAGATGCAGGGACAACCAATGATGGATTCACAAATGATGGGACAGCCAATGATGAATCCACAAATGATGGGACAGCCAATGATGAATCCACAAATGATGGGACAATCAATGATGAATCCACAAATGATGGGACAGCCAATGATGAATTCACAAATGATGGCACAACCGATGATGATGGCTCCACAAATGATGGGTGGTTCACAACCAATGGCACAGCCAATGAATGTGCAACCAGCACAATTTGCAGCGTTTAATTCGGTTCCAATGGGCACTTATCAACCGGAAAATATTGGTTTAATTATGGACGTTCCTTTAGAAGTATCTGTAGAACTTGGACGTACCCATAAATCCATTGCAGATATTTTGGAATTTTCACCTGGTAAAATTATTGAATTAGATAAACTTGCAGGTGAACCAATTGATGTGCTTGTTAATGGAAAATATGTGGCAAAAGGTGAAGTTGTTGTAATTGAAGAAAGTTTTGGTGTTCGAATTACAGAAATTATAAATACTTTACCGGTTCAATAAGAAATAAAGGAGATATAGAACAATGGGAAAAAATATATTAATCTGTGATGACGCAGCTTTTATGCGTATGATGATTAAAGATATTCTTACAAAAAATGGATATAATATTGCAGGTGAAGCAGAAAATGGTGCCGTAGCTGTAGAAAAATATAAAGAATTAAAGCCGGATTTGGTGCTTATGGATATCACTATGCCGGAAATGGATAATTAATGCATTAAAACATATTAAGGCTGCAGATGCAAGTGCGTCTGTTATTATGTGTTCTGCAATGGGACAACAGGCAATGGTAATTGAGTCCATTCAGTCTGGAGCAAAGGATTTTATTGTAAAACCATTTCAGGCAGACAGAGTATTAGAAGCAGTGAAAAAAGTAGTAGGTTAATATGGGAATTTTGTTAATATCCTCCTCTAGTGAAAGTTTTTTGGAATTAATAGGTGTTTTGCTTATTTTTATAGCAATACTTGTCATTACATATGTTTGTACCCGTTGGATTAGTGGATATCAAAAACAGCAAATGAAAAATGGAAATTTGAGTGTGATAGAAATAATTCCGGCAGGTGCAAATAAAATGATTTGTCTTGTGAAAGCAGGAACAGAATATCTTGTAGTAGGTGTTGGGAAAGATGAAATGCACCTTCTTACAAAATTATCAGAAGAACAATTGACAGATTTTCGGTTTCAACAAGAGAATATAATATCTGTAAATGAATCATTTCAAGATATTTTAGGAAAGATAAAAGGAAAATTGCCAAAGAAGTAGGAAATATATGCGTAAGTTAAAAAAATATTATTGCCTATGCTCTGTTATTTTTGCAGTTTGCATGTTGGTATTAACAACTGGATATTTCATTGCTAAACCGACTTTGGTCTATGCAGCGCAAAGTTCGGAAACAACAGATTATAAGGATGAGGTAAATGGGTTATCTATTACCTATAATAATGAAGAAGGGTCTGTATCTGCACCAATTAAGATGTTACTTATTTTGACAATTCTGACTTTAGCACCGGCAATTCTGGTAATGATGACTTCATATACCAGAATTATTATTGTATTGCACTTTTTGCGAACTGCAATTGGTACACAGACAGCACCTCCAAATCAGGTTATGATAGGATTGGCGTTGTTTTTAACCTTTTTTATTATGTGGCCGACATTTGAACAAATCAATACACAAGCAATACAACCGTTAGACGAAGGAATTATAAAAACAGAGGAAGCTTTAGAACGTGCCGAAGAACCAATTCGCGAGTTTATGAGCAAATATACACAACGAAAAGATGTGGATTTATTTGCTGATATTGCAGGAGAAACATATGAATCATATGATGATGTGCCATTTGTAATATTAGTTCCTGTATTTATTATTAGTGAACTTCGAGAAGCATTTATTATGGGCTTTTTAATTTATATCCCGTTTATTGTATTAGACATGGTAGTTGCATAGGTACTTATGTCTATGGGTATGATGATGTTACCACCAACAACCATTTCGCTACCATTTAAAATTTTATTATTTGTATTAGCAGATGGATGGAATCTTGTGATTGAAAATTTGGTGGGCACGTTTTATTAAAGGAGTAAGGAAGTATGATTACACAAGATGCTGTATTAGATATTATGAAAGATGCTATTTTTACAATTATTATGGTAGGAGCACCACTTTTATTAGTATCATTAGTTGTGGGGCTTTTAATTAGTATCTTTCAAACCGTAACATCCATTCAAGAACAGACACTTACGTTTGTTCCAAAGATTCTTGCAGTATTTGTAACATTAATGCTTGTTGGGTCTTGGATGTTAAACACAATGTTAGATTTTATGGTAAGACTTTGGTCTAATTTCAGTTATTATACAAGTATGGGATAAGTAATGATAGATGTAAGTTTCTCATTAGTAGATTTTGAATATATGATATTGGTACTCATACGCATTGCAAGTTTTATGCATGCAGCTCCATTTTATGGTCAGCGAGGAGTACCGGAACAGACAAAAATAGGTTTGTCATTTTTTCTATCAGTAATCTTATGTGGTCTTGTACCGCATCCGGAACTGGATTATACAGGAGTAATGGGATATGCGATAATTGTATTAAAAGAAGGAATTACAGGATTGCTGATTGGATTTGCTGCAAGTATCTGTAATTCTATTGTTTTATTCGCAGGTAATATGATAGATATGGATATTGGGCTATCAATGGCTATGCAATTTAATTCTGATTTAGCAATACAGATGACAATTACAGGTTCGTTATATTACTATGCACTTTTTGTGTTGCTTTTAGTTTCAGGTATGTATACTTATATACTGCGAGCAATTTGTGATTCTTTTTATGTTATACCAATAGGTGGAGCTGTATTTGAGTGGGACAGTTTGGTACTTAGTATGACAAAATATATGACGGATTTATTTGTGATTGGATTTCGTATATTTTTACCTGTGTTTGCTTGTATTATGATATTAAATTGTATTTTAGGTATTATGGCAAAGGTAGCACCACAGATGAATATGTTTTCTGTAGGTATGCAGTTGAAAGTAATTGTAGGTTATACGATTGTATTAATAACTGTTTTTATGTTTTCAAAAGCTGCTACTATGATATTTGAAGAAATAAAAGTATTGATTGCATTATTTATAGAAGGAATGTATGGAAGTTAAGTATAACAAAAACCTTATATTAGAATATAATCTGCAATGGTTTGGTGGAGATGGTGATGGTGGAGAAAAAACCGAACCGGCAACACAGAAAAAGTTAGATGATGCTCGAAAGGAAGGTAAAGTTGCAAAAAGCAAAGATGTAACAGAAGCGTTGCAACTTGTTGTTTTATTTTTGGCTTTAAAAATATTTATGTCATATGTTGGAGAGCACTTGATAGGTGTATTTACGGTTGTTTTAGGAAATATGGCTGATTTTGTTAAAGTAAACAGAGCAGGGTTAAGTACCATTGCAGTTGGAGGGTATTTAATCAACATGATTGTAGAATGGATGTTGATTGTATTGCCATTCTTTTTATTTGGGTTTGTCATTACTTTTTTAGTAACAGTTTATCAAGTTGGTTGGACAGTATCTTTAAAGCCGTTAGAGCCCAAACTTAGTAAATTTAATCCAATTAGTGGATTTAAACGAATTATTTCAAAAGATTCTTTATTTGAATTATTAAAATCTATTGTAAAAATTATAGTAATTGTATATATTGCTTATAGTACAATTAAAGATGATGCAAATAGTTTATTTGTATTATATGAAATTGAGTTAAATCAAGCCATTGCTTTGGTTGGAGAAATCATTTTAGATGTAGGACTGCGAATTGCAATTGTATATATTGTAGTAGGTGCTGTCGATTATTTTTATCAAAGGCATAAGTTTGCAGAAGAAATGAAGATGACAAAGCAAGAAGTAAAAGATGAATATAAAAATACAGAAGGTGACCCACAAGTAAAGGGTCAACAAAGAAGCCGAATGCGAGAGGCTTCGCAAAGACGTATGATGCAAGATGTGCCTCAAGCAGATGTAGTTATTACAAACCCGACACATTTTGCAGTAGCGATTAAGTATGATGCTGATGCACATGCAGCTCCTGTTGTCTTAGCAAAGGGTGCAGATTATGTAGCAGCAAAAATTAAAGAAATTGCAAAAGAAAATAAAGTGGAAATAGTAGAAAATAAACCATTAGCAAGAATGTTATATCACAACGTAGATATTGGTGCAGAAATTCCACCGGAATTGTATCAATCTGTTGCAGAAGTGCTTGCAATGGTATATCATATGAAAAATCCGTAAATTAAATTGATTATTTAGAAAGGGGCACGGAAACATGATTAAAAAGTCTGATATTGGTATTGGCTTATATTTATTAGCTGCCATTATATTCTTTATTGTTCCGATTCCTTCACTTCTTTTGGACGTAATGCTGGCAATTAATATCAGTATTGCACTTATAATTTTATTTAATGTATTGTTTGTACAAGAAGTTTTGGATATGTCGTTTTTCCCTACATTGCTTTTGTTTACAACCATTTTTCGAATTTCGTTGAACGTGTCATCTACACGTTTGATTTTATTAACCGGTGACCCGGGAAATGTCGTAGCAACCTTTGGTACATTCGTAGGTGGAAATAACCTTGTAATTGGTGCGATTGTATTTATTGTGTTGATTTTAATTCAGTTTATGGTTATCAACAAAGGTTCTGAACGTATTTCAGAAGTAACTGCTCGATTTACGTTAGATGCTATGCCTGGTAAACAGATGGCAATTGATGCAGACTTAAATACAGGTGCTATTACAGACGAAGAAGCAAAAAGACGTCGTGAAAAGATTCAAGAAGAAGCAAGCTTCTTTGGTGCTATGGATGGTGCGACAAAGTACGTAAAAGGGGATGCGACAGCAGGTCTTATCATTACCGTATTAAACCTTGTAGGTGGTACTGTAATGGGTATGTTAAGTTTAGGTATGGAGTTTGGAGATGCAATTATGCATTTTGGCGTTCTTACCATTGGTGACGGCCTTGTAAGCCAGATACCCTCCCTGTTAATTTCTCTGGCAACCGGTATTTTGGTAACCAAAGGAAGTAAGGAAGCAGATTTCGGAAGTGTCCTGGTGGGGCAGCTTTTTGGGATTCCCAAAGTTTTATATATTGTGGGGTTAGCTTTGACATTTTTGGGATTGGCAACTCCATTAAATACCATCATTTTCGTAGGTATGGGTATGGCCTTTGTTATGGCAGCCAGAATGATTGAAAGTACTATTGAGACTGCGAATATTGAAGCAGAAGCGGATATGGATGAATTGTCGGCAGAAGAAATCCGAC
>JAFWXB010000354.1 GCA_017523185.1 Lachnospiraceae bacterium
AAGCGTAAAACTATCTGCAAGTTCTGTAATATTGGTATCTTGTTCCTCAATGTTTTGATAAAGTGAAGTGAAATTGTTGGAAAGTTGTTGGAAACTATTGTTTAATTCTTCAATACTTGCTAAAGAAGAATCGACTGTTTGTGTGTTTTCTAACATTTGGGAACGTGTTTTGTTGATTTGAATTTCCATGTTGTGAACAATTTGTTCTACATGGTCGGAACATTTATTGCTGTCTATGGCAAGTTGCTGTACTTTGTCAGCTACAACGGCAAATCCTGCACCTGCTGCTCCTGCTCTTGCAGCTTCAATCGAAGCATTTAAAGAAAGCATGGTTGTACTGGAAGCGATAGATTTTAATTGTTCTAAAACGCTTACGATTTCCTGCATTTGTCTTTGGATACCATCAAATACTTCTGTTGTAGCATTGGAAGAATCCTTAATGGTGACAATTTCAGAAGAAATGTTCCCAATATTGCTTTCATTTGCTTTTAAAATATCTTCAAAATGATGAATATTTTGCATTAAGTTTTGAATTTGATTTTTGCAAAGGTCAATATGGTTTTGTGCTTCATTACAGGTGAAAACAGTTTCAGATACACCATTTGTGATATTTGCAGAATCTGACATCAATTCTTGTGTACGCAGTTCTACTTGATGATTTGCTTCGTTAATATCTGTAATATGTTCATGTGTTGTTTCAAAGTTATGATTTAATTCTATATTTAAAGTAGCAATAGAATCGATAATTTTTTTAGCAGCAATGGCTTGGGCACGACTTTCAACGATATAAAAATGTCCACGTTGTACAAGTAAAGTAAACAAAAAGCCTGCTAAATTAAATACAGCAGCACATAAAATAAATTGAGACATTTTTCCTACTTTATGAGGTGCACAAAACGATTGAAATACTAAAAGAATATCTGCAAGAATAAGTTGTACTCTTGGATATAAAGGTTGGAGATATAGTCCGGAAAGTGCAATGGCTGATAAATATAAAAGGAAGTCATCACTAAAAGAATCTCCACTAAAAATAGAAATAACACAAATGACAAACATCAATCCGGCAGAAGAAACAAGATATTGTATATGTTGCGATACATGAAATTTTTTCATAAGAAATAATACAATGCAGAATGTTCCAAGAACCCCACTAATAGCAAAAAGAGAAGAAGGTTCACCGGAGAGTAGGTTTTTTATTAAAAAAATACTACCTACTCCTAGAGTAATTGCAATCATAAAACGATAGATGGAAGATTCTGAAACTTGTTTTTTGTTTTTTGGGATGTTTTCATTTGTTGTTTTCATGAGTATTCTCCTAACTTTTAGAATTTATAAAAATAATGTACTACTTTTTATACATGATTGCAAGGTTTTAGAAAAAGAACGTTAAGTATTATTAAAAATATATTAAATATAAGGAGTTTCTCTTTTTTTCTTTTCAAGTTTTCGATAAAATAGTTTATTATTTTATGAAATTTATCAAAAGTTGTAAATTAGCAAGTGTGATAGTAAATCATAAAAAATTGAAATGGAAGGAGTGTATGGAGATGTTTGAAAATTGAATTGATATATAAAATATAGTATTTTAAAAGAATAATAATATACATTTTGTATAGAATTTTCATTTTCAGACAGTCCTATATTAAGAAAAAAATGGAGTACACAATGTTAGATTTAATAGCATATCTTATAATATATTCTTTTTTAGGATGGGTATTTGAGGTGTTTCTTGTGGCAATAAAAGACAGACGTTTTCGAAACCGTGGATTTGTCAATTTGCCGTTTTGTTTGATGTATGGAGTTATAATGGATATGTTAATTATCTTATGGCCTTCTCTTGCAAAACACGATATTTTTAAATTTGTTGTAATTTTTTCTATTTTTGCTGTTGTACAGTCGGTTTCAGAATTTATTTCAGACCGTATTTGTAAGCGAATGTTGTGGAAATATGAGGATATTACACCATTTAATGGACAATGGATGAATTTGATTGTTGCAATTGGTTTTACATTTCTTTTTTGGGCAGCAGTAGATTTGTTACATCCAATCGTATTTTTATTCTTGCAGTTAGTGCCAAATATGGTAGTAAAGATAATATGTGGTATTGTAGGGATTTTCTTGGTATTGGATTTTCTTTTAACATTATATGTGGTATTTCGAAATCGAGGTAACAGACGCGTTATTGCTTTTCAGCAAAAAGAACGAGTACATCAAGATAAAATAAATAGTCATATCTACCAAAGTATTTGGAATCGTTTAGAAGAAGCATACCCAAATATGGAAGATAATGAAGATGTAGAAGAAGACTATATTTTCGCAAAAGGAATCTGTTTAGATAAAATGATATGGGTATTTTTGATATCTGCGTTTCTTGGGGATTTGATAGAAATGGTATACTGTCGTCTTGTAGGTGGTGTATGGATGAGTCGTTCTTCTGTACTTTATGGTCCATTTAGTATTGTATGGGGACTTGGAGCTGTGGTACTCACACTTGTATTATCGAAATTTTCAGATAAAGAAGATAGATACATATTTACAATTGGAGCACTTTTAGGTGGTGCATATGAGTATTTGTGTAGCCTATTTACGGAAATAGTATTGGGAACTGTATTTTGGGATTATAGTTGGATGCCATTTAATATTGGAGGTCGTACAAATTTATTGTATATGGTTTTTTGGGGAATATTGGCTGTTGTATGGATTAAAATTTGTTATCCAAAAATGAGTTCTGTAATTGAAAAATTACCGGCATTGGCAGGAAAAATAATTACATGGGGACTAATTTTATTTATGATATGCAATGCAAGTATTTCAGCATTGGCAATGATACGATATACAGAACGAAAAGCAGGAATAGAAGCAAATAATGCTGTAGAAGTATTTTTAGATACTAATTATGAAGATGAATTAATTGAAAATGTATGGCCAAATATGGTGATTACAGATTAAAAGATAAGATAAAATATGTCTGTTGGAAAATAAAAAATATATACAAAATTTTATTTTCCGACAGACATTTTTTTATTGATATTGGATTTTTTCTTCAAATGTTTCTTCGTAAAAATCTAATAGTACAGATAATGGTATTGCAATTGTTTCTATATATCCGGCATCATATTCCGTAAAACCACGAATCATAGCGATTAAGTTTCCATAACCATCAAAAATAGCAGAACCGGAACTTCCAGCAACCGGTTCAGGAGAAATAATACATTCATTAAGATTTAAGTATTCATTCCAATCACGCAAGGCTTCTTTTTCCACTAATGTTCCAATGTTGCTTGCCCAATGTTCTCCATTTGTATCAAAACAGTTATAACAGATTGTAAATTCGTCTGTATTTTCAATATTGTTCCAATATTCTTCGTTAATGTGTACAGTACGTAATTTTTTAACATCATCAGGTGTTATAGAAGCTATCGTTTTATTTTCGCTAATTGGTATTTTTAAAAAAGCAATATCATTGACAATATCATAAGCTACAATGGCTGCATGATAGCAACTTCCATCATAGAAATAAACTTCAGGTGTCAAGGTTTCCATAATGACATGATGATTTGTAGCAATTGTGACATATTCTTCTGTGATTTGTAAAATAAATCCACTTCCATAATTTTCTAATGCAGGATTTTCAATGTGTACAATAGCAGGTAACATGGCTTCTTGAATAAAGGTAGGATTATGTTCTTTATAAAAACCTATATCATAAGGATTTAGAGCACCTATAATGGCAGCATTTTGTACACTAATCATATGGTTGTTGATTAAGTTTTGAATTTCATTTGCTTCTGCTACATGAACCGTAGCAGTCACAGAAGAAGTAAGTCCATAGTCATCTGTTCCGGAAAAAGTAATCGGATAATTACCTGTTTCTTCTAAATTTACCATAGAAGTATCAATTTCAATATCGTCTACATTGTATTCCGTATCTAAAAAATCCCATGTTTCAATATATTGTCTATAATCTGCTTCTTTTGTATCAAGTGCAACATAATAATGTGCAAATGAACGAATATGAGGTGCTTCTTCAACAGTTACTTTCATTTCATAAAAACTTTGATTATCCCATTCATCTGTAGCAGTTAAGAAAATAGAGTAGATACC
>JAFWXB010000355.1 GCA_017523185.1 Lachnospiraceae bacterium
ATATTCATAGGTAGTTCCTTTATAGTTTTTATTATTTTTTTCTATTTTTTTAATAAAATTCATTTATTACCCTAAATCACAGAAAAAGATTGTACTTATACTCATATTATATTAAACTTTTTCTTAGAGTAATCGTGTACAAAGTAGAAGCCTCCCGTACTGAATACAGAAGGGAGGTGATGCAAATGGAAATATATGAAGTATTAAGCCTATTATTTTTAGGTGGTACATTCCTCCTTGCATTGCTTACCTACAATAATAAGCGAAAATAAAAATACCTACCTTTGTACTTGACCGGTGCAAGGTAGGCATTTTGTAAACCATGCGAGGCTAACCACTTTGTGGGCGATTGCTCTTTCTTCTATCTACAATATATCATTACTTTTTTCCTTTTTCAAGTCAAAAATCAAATATATCTGTATAACAATATGTTTTAAAATTCCTTTATATCCCACTACTTACTTAATAATAGACTTTATACTACTCAAAAATTATCATATTATCTTATTTGCAATTCTATCTTCTTCTGTAATTTCACGCATTACACGACATGGATTTCCTACTGCAATTGTATTTGCCGGAATATCCTTTGTTACAACGCTTTTTGCGCCAATAATACAATTTTCTCCAATGGTTACTCCTGGCAAAACAGTAACATCACCACCAAACCATACATTATCACCTATAGTAATTGGCTTTGCGATTTCCAATCCTTGATTTCGTTCTTCTGCAATGGTTGCATGAATGGCAGTATATATACCACAATTTGGTCCAATAAAACAATGTTTTCCAATTGTGATTTTTGCACCATCCATTAAATATGCATTATGGTTAATAAATGTTTCTTCGCCAATAAAACAATTATATCCATAGTCTGTATAAAAAGGCGATAAAATTGTTACATTTTCTGCTTTATTTGGCAAAAGTTTATTTAAAAGTTCGTCTCTTTTTGTTTTTTGACTTGGTTTTATATGATTTACTTCAAAACATAAGTCTTCTGCTTTCTCACGTTCTTCTAATAATTCTTTGTCATAATTAGCATCATACCAAAGTCCCTGTTCCATTTTTTCACGTTCTGTCATAATTTTAACCTCCAAATTATACTATGATTTTTTAGTATACTAAAACAGCCCAAAGATGACAATCTTTGAGCTGAAATTTTAACTTCTATCTATAATTTAACCGATTTTTGACTAACTTTCTAACGCTGTGCTCCATGTTTTAAAATCTTATTAAACTGACTTAAAAATACAGTTGTTGTTACTGCTGCTGCAATAATATCACTAATCGGTTCTGCTAAAAATACAGCAAATACTTTATTTTGGAAGAACATTGGAAGAATAAAAATAAGTGGTATTAACAAAATAATTTTTCTAAGGCAAGCAAGGAATAAACTGATTTTTGCCTGTCCAAGTGCCATAAAACTTTGCTGACAACAAATCTGAAAACCTAATGAAAAAATACCTGCCATATAAATACGAATTGCCCATGTTGTATATTCTACCAAAGCACTATCATTTGTAAACATTCCTGCAAATATTTGTGGTACAAACAATAATGCTCCCCAAGCAATAATACTAAATGTCACACATACTTTAAATTGTGTAAAAAACGCCTTTTTTACACGTTCATTATTATGTGCACCAAAGTTATAACTGATAATTGGCTGTCCTCCTTGACAAACTCCTTGAAGTGGCATACTAACTAACTGACTGACACTTGTGATAATTGTCATTGCTCCAACAGCAATATCTCCACCATACTTAGAAAGGCTGGAAGTAAAACTAATTGATAAAATACTTTCCGTTGAAAGCATTACAAATGTCGAAATTCCCAATGCCAAACATGGAAGAATTATCTGTTTTTCTAACTTTAAGTTTTCTTTTCTTAAACGTAAAATTGTTTTTTCTCCTGTTAAAAAACGAATAATCCAAATTGCACCAACTGCCTGACTTAAAATTGTCGCAAGTGCAGCCCCTTTAACACCCATACCAAGCCCAAAAATAAAAATTGGGTCAAGCACAATATTAATAATTGCACCAATGACTGTCGTAAACATACTTACTTTTGCAAAACCTTGTGTCGTAATAAATGGGTTCATTCCCATAACTATCAATACGAAGACACTTCCTAAAATATAAATTCTGGCATAATCAACTGCATATGGAAGTGTTACATCACTTGCACCAAACATACGAAGAAGTTGTGGCGAAAATATGTAAAATACAATTGTTAATACTACAGCTAATCTTAATAACAAAGAAAAACAGTTCCCTACTATCTTTTCGGCTGTGTTATTATCCTGTTGTCCCATTGCAATTGCTGCACGAGGTGCACCACCCGAACCTGCTAACATTGCAAATGCGTTGATAAACATTAACATTGGCATAAAAAGTCCAACGCCCGTAAGTGCTGAAGCACCAACTTCTGGAATATGTCCAATATAAATACGGTCTACAATATTGTAAAGAAGATTGATAATTTGAGCTACAACAGCAGGAATTGCAAGTTGTGCCAATAATTTAGGGATACTTTCCGTTCCCATATTTTGTGTGTTTGAATTCGTTTTCATAATTTATCCTTTCTCTTGATTTTTTAATGTATCTCTTATATGATATACTAAACCCAACTATTATGGTGAAGTCAAGAGGATATTTACAAAATGAAAAAATATTTTATGATTAAAGAATTTGCAAATTTAAGAAATATTCACATTAACTCTTTATTGTACTACGAAAAACTTGGTCTACTAAAACCTGCTTACATTAACCCACAAACAAAGTATCGTTACTATGAAGCAGAACAATTGCCCATTTTAGATACTATTATTATGTGTGTTAATTTAGGTATTCCATTAAAAGAAATGAAAAATTATATTGATACAGACGGACACTTAAATTATCAGGAACTCTTAGATTATGGAAAAATATTAGCCAAAAAGAAAATGCAGGAAATACAAACTAATCTCTATATTATCGAACATACGCTCAATTCCATTGTTTCCATGCAAGAAATGAAACAAATTCAAAAACTTTATACAAGAACTATCAAGGAACGTCATATCATTATCTCAAAATTTTTTGATACGCCTGCTGATATTGATACAGTTGAATCAGAAACTGCAAAATTATATAAAACTGCACAACAATACCAATTAGTTCCACTATTACCTGCTGGTATTATATTTCACTATATTACGCCTACTAAAAGCAAATATTGTATTTTTATGGAAATTGCTAACCAAAGCATAAAACACTCTCAAATTATTGTAATTCCTAAAGGCGAATATCCTTGCGTAAAAGTCGATATCAAACAATCACAAAGACTAATCGACCAAATTCCAAAGTATTGGGAATGTACAACAAATATGACAATTCTTTTAAATAATGTTTACTTAGATAAATATAATTTTAGAAGCAAACCGGGAGAATTACAAAAAGTTCCAATTGTATTTCCAACTTGCTTTTTTTAATTATTCAAGCTATAATTTTTTACTGTGTAATCAATAAGATTTTTAAAATATTATAAAATAATGTATTTCGATTACTAAAACTATATAAATTTGAGGTACCAATATGATATTTAAAAAAATAATACTTTTATTATCAACCATTACATTACTTCTTACCGGTTGTAAGACAAATGCAAGTATGCAACATGAACAAACTGACACTTCTAAAAATACAGAAGCCTTCAAAACAGAGGAAACATCTTCTGATGAAACACAACAAGCAGATACAGAAGCACTTTCCCAACCGGAAATTCTTCACTTTGTAGATGCTTTAGGTGGTTGGCATGAAACAGAAATTCTCCCAACAGTTGCAAAACACAATTATAATTGGGAATACCTTTCCAATGACGGACAAAATATTTCTTATATTGGAGATACAAATTACACAATTCGAAAAGGAATTGACGTTTCTTATCATCAAAAAACAATTGACTGGGAAAAAGTAAAAGCAGACGGATATGATTTTGCTTTTTTACGTGTTGGATATCGCGGATATGCAGAAAGTGGAAAATTAATGCAAGATTCTGCATTTGCTACAAATATAAAAAATGCACAAAAAGCAGGAATTGATGTTGGTGTATACTTTTTCGCACAAGCCATCAATGAACAAGAAGCTATGGAAGAAGCAGAATTCGTGCTAAACATCTTAAAAGATTATACACTTCAACTTCCTGTTGTTTATGACCCTGAACTGATTCGTGATGCAAAAGCAAGAACAGATGATGTAACCGGAGAACAATTCACAAAAAATACGATTATTTTCTGCGAAGCTATGAAACAAGCAGGTTTTGAACCTATGATTTACAGTAATATGGTTTGGGAAGCAACACTTTTTGATATGGAACAATTACAAGTATATCCATTTTGGTATGCAGACTATGAAAAAGTACCTCAAACACCTTATAATTTTACATTTTGGCAATACTCTGAAAGTGGTTCTGTCGACGGAATTAATGGAAATACAGACTTAAATGTGTGGTTTTGTCCAACAAATTAGAAAATAACTCATAAAGGGATTATCATATATAACAAACATAACAATATCTTAACTTTTATGTTTGTTGCATAAAATAATCCCTTTTTCTATAAATATGTTATCGTACAAATTTTACTGTAAATGTACAAAAATCCACTCTTTAAAAAGCAACAACACAGACTATCTTACAGTTATACAAATTTAATTTAACATAAGTTCGATAATTAAAATACTTTATGAAACTGGTATATAAAATTATAGAACTATAGTATAAAAGTTATATTTGGATAACCAAACCCATACTTTCTATATATTTTTAGCAATTTGTGGAACTCACGTTAATTTAAGTTAAACAGTTCTCTCCTACGTTCACGTTTATTTATATACATTCTTTCATCTGCTTCTTTTAGCAGATTCATATAATCGGTTTCTCCATTTACCAAACTATAACCAAAAGAAAATCTAAGAGGAACTTCTAAATCTTTTCCTAAATTCGTAGAACTATGGTTCTGAAGATATGCAAACTGCTCAATATCTTGCATAAGTTCTTTTTCTTCATCATAACCATATAAAAACAATACAAATTCATCTCCACCCTGTCTTGCCGATATACTTTGTTTTGAACCAAAATTATAAATCAATTCTGCAACTTTTTGAATATACATATCTCCTTTTTCGTGTCCGAACTTATCATTGATTCCTTTTAGACCATCAGCATCTATCATAATAATTACACTATTTCTTAATTCGCTCGTTTTTTCAAATAGCTCAGAAAGTTTATTTTCCATACCACGGCGATTATATAAACCTGTCAATAAGTCAATATCTCTTTCTTGTAGTATTTGTCTTCGTTTTAAAACATCTTCCGTAACATCAATCATAACACCAAATACTTGATTAGCTTCATTGACTTCTTCCAATTTTACATAATGCTCTTTTCCTTCCAGCTTAAATACTCCTTTTTCTCCCGGAACACTATTTTTATATAATTTCTTAAGAAAAGCTTGAAACCGTTTATAATCAGCTGATAAATATTCTACTTCTTCATCATCTAATGCAAAAATCTTAGGTATATATTCTGTGAAATGAACTTTTTCCATATTTTCATTATATTCATATACCCCAATATACATATCTGTCTTACTTAAAACATAGGACATCTTTTTATTATTATCTAAAAGACTTTTTATCATATCATTTAGATAATTACTTAACTCAAAAAATTCCACACTACTTTGGATATCTATTTTTTCATCTAAATTCCCTTTAGTAATATTATGTAATTTCTCGTTAATAATACGAATATCATCTACAACATATCGATTCATGTAATTTGTTGCTGTAAAAAGTAAAAGAAATGTTACTGCTACAACACAAACAAGCATTGCCCCACTTGTATTTGGTATTCGTTGATATAAAACTTCATTTGAAATAACACGTCCAATATAATTTGAACCAATCTGCTCAAAAATACAAAACGATTTTATTCCCTTGACCTCTGCATGAAATCCCTTTTTTTCTTCTTTTAATCTTTGTATCGATAAACCAACTTGTTCACTTTTTTTATCCACATCTTCTAAACTTGTAGCACCTACAATAATTCCTGTATCTACATTAATGGCATAATAATCTACATCTGTATTTACACGAAATAAGGAAAAAATATGCGATAATTCGTTTTTTTCTATTACTTTCTTAACACTTATAGGTTCCATTCCTATTTGAACAATAAATTCTCTATTTTTACTCCAAATTGCTGAATATTGCATCATTTTTTGTTCTGCTGTATTTGGTGTAATTTCCTGAACTAATCCCAACGTCTTATCTTCAAGTAATGGTTTAAAAAACATCATTTGTTCACCGGAATCAAAAGTATAATTATAATATTCCGGATGTGTTCCCGTAAAAATTCGACCTGTTTCATCAAAAATATGAATTTCATCTACTTCCATCACTTTAGCAATTTGTCGAAGTTCTTCTAAATCACCTAATATCAAAGAATTTTGCTGTATCAAATAAGCAATTGCTTTCGCATTATTTAAACAACTTTCTTTATATTCTTCTTCACGTTCTTTAAGTTCTTTATGATTTTCTTCTAACACTTGCTCCATTTGGTGAAACATCTCAACTGCACTTTCATATGCACGCTGCTGCTCTATTATAACCTGCATTCCTACAATTAATATAAGTATAATAATTGTAGCCGATAAAATAATTTTTTGCATATAACGACTAATCATTCTTCTAAGTGTCTGCATTTTATCTTCCCATCTTTCCAGTAACTTCTGCTTTCTTATTTTGAGTGTTTCTATTATAATAGATATAGCTTATATTCACAATAATATTTTAAAAAATATCATGGAAAGGAACATTTTATGACCTCTAAACCTTCATCAACAAACTATATTACAACATATAGCGGTACTCATTTTACACCAACACACCCTGATATCCACACAATTCACATTACAGATATTGCTCATGCACTTTCTCTTATTTGTCGTGGAAACGGTCATGTAAAAACCTTTTTCTCGGTTGGACAACATTGTATTCATTGTGCATTAGAAGCAGAAGCTCGTGGCTATTCCAAACGTGTTATTTTAGCTTGTCTGTTACATGATGCAAGCGAATGTTATATGTCAGATGTTCCACGACCATTTAAACAATATTTAACAGAATATC
>JAFWXB010000356.1 GCA_017523185.1 Lachnospiraceae bacterium
AGGCGCTTACTCTCACGGAGGAAGAGCAGGCGAAGGCGGCAGCCGCGGCAGAGGAGTATTATGAATCCTTAAGTCGTAGAGAGCGAATGTACATTGGTATTGATAAGACTAGACTGAAAGGCATATATGAGAAATACGCTATTGCACAGAAATTATATAATACTTTGACGCAAGGTATCAATGAAGAAGTAAGTGAAGATGAAGCAAGGGTAATTCGCGTACAACAGATTTATGTGAAAAATTTAGAGACAGCAAATTTGGTAGCGACAAAATTAGCAGAAGGAAGTGATTTTGTTGCAATAGCAAATACGTATAATGAAGCAGGAGCAATTGAGAATACCGTTCCAAGAGGAAATTATCCACAAGTAGTCGATAATATTGCATTTCAAATGGAAAATAATCAACAATCCGAAATGATTACGACAGAAGAAGGTTATTATTTTATTAAATGTCTTTCGAAGTATGAACAGGAATTAACTGAACAGAATAAAGCTAATATTTTAGAGCAACGAAGAAAAGAACAGTTTGAAAGTACCTTTAGTGAATTTGTACAAAATGCAAGTTTTGAATTAAATGAGAATTTGTGGGAATCTGTTGTTATGGATACTTCCGGAACTATAAAGACAGATAGTTTTTTTGAAACGTATGAGAAACATTTTAAAGGAGAAAAATAATAAAAATGGAATGGGAATTTTCGTTTCTATATGCATTACAAGAATTGCATAATCCCATAATGGATAAAATTATGACATTTATTACAAGATTAGGAGATGATGGGATTCTTTGGATTGCAATAGGGGTTATGTGTTTATTTTTGAAAAAATATCGAAAAATGGGTTGGCAAGTATTGTTATCTATGTTATTTACTTTTATTATCGGAAATTTGATTTTAAAAAATATATTTGCTCGTCCACGACCATGTGCAATTGACCCATCTGTTGCACTACTGATTCCATATCCAAGTGAATTTTCTTTTCCGTCAGGTCATTCTATGAATGGTATGACAGCTGCGATTGCGTTATTCTTAAATAATAAGAAAATAGGTATTTTTGCAATTGTATTAGCAGTATGTATCGGATTTTCGAGAATGTATCATTTTGTGCATTTTCCGACAGATGTACTTGGTGGTTTTCTTGTTGGAAGTGTGGTTGCAATTAGTGTGCATTTTGGATATGAAAAATGGCAAAATAAAAAATATAACTTGTAAATTAAAAAAGGGTTGGCAAAAACTTAGAAATATATACAAAATTAGTATACTATTATTTTTAGAACATTCTAATTTTGTATATGGATTTTATTTTTCGCCAAGCCCTTTTTATAAATTTTACCTATATACACCTAATTTTGCCATTAGAGCCTCTTGTAATACTTTAGAAACATTGAGATGTGCTTTTTCTGCTTCTTGATTTAACCAGTTAGGGAGTGTTACATTTCTGCGAACTGTTTTATTTTCTAACATTCTACGATAAGCTATTAAATCAACATCTACAAGAGATATAATACTTTTTCCATCTTCATAGAAAACTCCCTTTGAAATATCTATTTCAGATAATTTAGATGGTGGAATTACTTCTTTATTATTATCTTCTGTTTCAATACAGCTAATTCCAATAGCATCTCTAGCCATCATAATGGCATCTGCAATACTTCCTTTTTGATTTGTTTCATCATTTGCTTCTGTTAATATTCCTAAGTCTGGAACTTCTATTAAAATATTTGTGTCAACTTCTGTAAAAATTACAGGATATGTGATTCTCATTTTATTTACCTCCAATTTATAAGCCCCATTTTTTTAATATTGCTTTTTCAAATCCGATTTTTCTAATTTTTTTATTAAGTCTCTTTGTTTCATTGGTATTTATTCCCTTTCTATAATTTTATTATATAAATATATGAGATATTTATCAACTGAAAATACACATTTTTTACACATCTTTCTTTGTTTTTCTAAAAATGGAATATTTTATATAATTGACATTTTTTATAAAATGTGTTATCTTTTACACATGAGTTAGTAATGACTAACAGAGATTAGTTTTGGAAAATAATGGAGTAACATTGGAATATACATCTTGTATAATTATTGATAGAAAATATTGTATATTCTAAAAATTCTATTTTTTTTACACGTAGGTTAGTTTTAACTAATAAATGTTATTAAAAACAAACTTAAAAGGAGGGAAAAGTTACTATGAAAAAATTACGCAAAATAGCAATGCTTTTGTTTGCCGTAATATGTCTGTGTTTTGTAACAGCTTGTGGAAGTGTGGAAGAAACCAAAACAGGAAATAGTTCTTCTGCAAATACAAAAGAAGTAGCAAATGATTATTACATTGATTTAACAGACCTTGGAATGAAACTTACCATTTATCTGCGTTTAGATGAAACTGGAAATTTTTTGTTTTCTAATACACTTGCATTTGAAACAAATAAGAGTTCCGGAACATTTCAAAAGTCGGGCGAGGAATACATTATGGTGTATGACAGCTTAAATGGCGAAGAAAAATCTGTATCGGACGGATTAACAAGTAGTTTTGTGGTGACAGAAGATGGAAGTCTTGATTTTTCAGGTTGTGAAAAGATTTACTATGGTTCAGCAGGAGCAGATAGTAAATCGGAAGAAAATCCGGATGCAAAACTTATGGCACATATTATAACAGAAGATTTTACAGAACCGGATGCAAAAACAGAGTTTCAGATAGGAACTTATACAACAGACTCTGTAACGCAAAATGGAATTACATATTCACATATGATTTCGTTTTATGAAGATAATACGTATTTGCATTTTATGCACTATGAAAAAGATAGAACATTGATGTTTGTATCAGAAACAGGTACATATGGTGTAAGTACCACACAATTAGCTTTAACACAAGAAGGTGTGGAACATGGAGATAGAATAGAATCAGAAGTAGTAAGTGGGTCAGAGTTAAAATTATCGTTACTTCCATATGCCGGTGCGACAGAGCGTGTGGAAATGCAATTTAAGAAAACGGATATAGTTGAAAAAATTGCAGATTTTGGTGGAACTGGAAATGTAACAGGAAGTGATGCGACATTTGAAGTAATAGTTACATTATATACAGATGGAACATATGAAACAATTGCTAATGGTTTTACAGAAAAAGGTATCCTTGTTATGCAATCAGAAGAAGAATATGTGAAACAATATCCAAATCATCCGAATAGTGGCATAAGTGGATTAAAACAAGTAGAAACCGTACCATCAGGAATAATTTCTTATGAAAACGGAGCATTAGAACTCAAAGAGTTGCGTGTTCGTACTTCAGAAGAACTTACACGTTATAAGTGTGATGTAAAATAAGAATTTATTAATAAAAAATATGAAATGAGAAATAAGGAGAATATAATATGGAATCAGCACAGAAATTTTTTGATTGGGCTTTTAAAACAAGAGCAAAAAATGTTATTGATATGTACAATGGAACACAAGTTTCGCACGAAAGAATGTTTTTAAACTTTTGTTCCCATGAGCCTGCATTTGTATCATACGGACCGGCAGGTTTAAATGCAAGTGTTAAAGGGGTAGGATTTTTGCCAAAAGACGAATATTTAGAAGAAACATTAG
>JAFWXB010000357.1 GCA_017523185.1 Lachnospiraceae bacterium
GAAGAATCAAGTCTGAAAGTATTTGGTAAAAATTTAGAACAACTTTTAATGCAACCACCAATTACAGGTCATGTAATTCTCGGTTGGGACCCTGCATTTCGTACAGGTTGTAAATTAGCAGTTGTTGACCCAACAGGAAAAGTATTAGATACAACTGTAATTTATCCAACTGCACCACAAAATAAAGTAGAAGAATCCAAAAATGTATTAAAAAAGCTTATTTCTAAGCATAATATTACTTTAATTTCACTTGGAAATGGAACTGCTTCCAGAGAATCCGAACAAGTGATTGTATCCTTGTTAAAAGAAATTCCAACAACGGTACAGTATATTATTGTAAATGAAGCAGGAGCATCTGTATATTCGGCAAGTAAACTGGCAACAGAAGAATTTCCAAATTTTGATGTAGGACAAAGAAGTGCAACTTCTATGGCAAGACGTTTACAAGACCCACTTGCAGAACTTGTAAAAATTGACCCAAAATCCATTGGCGTTGGACAATATCAACATGATATGAATCAGAAACGCTTAGGAGAAGCATTAAGTGGTGTTGTAGAAGATTGTGTAAATAAAGTAGGAGTAGACTTAAATACAGCTTCTGTGTCGTTATTAGAATATATTGCAGGCATTTCGAAAACAGTTGCCAAAAATATTGTAGCTTATAGAGAAGAACATGGACGTTTTGAAACAAGAACGGAACTTTTAAAAGTAGCTAAATTAGGACCAAAAGCATATGAACAATGTGCAGGATTTTTACGAATTTTAGATGGAAAGCAACCATTAGATGAAACAGGCGTTCATCCCGAATCTTATAAAGCAACAAAAGAATTATTAGAAAAATTAGGATATTCATTAAACGATGTAGAAAATCGTAAATTAGCAGGCATTAGCAAAAAAATCAGCGATTATAGAACATTAGCGACCGAATTACAAATCGGTGAACTGACATTACAGGATATTGTAAAAGAATTAGAAAAGCCGGCCAGAGACCCTCGTGAAGATATGCCAAAACCAATTTTGCGAAGTGATGTATTAGAAATCAAAGACTTAAAAGAAGGAATGGTTTTAAAAGGAACTGTCCGTAATGTTATAGACTTTGGAGCATTTGTGGATATTGGAGTACATCAAGATGCACTTGTGCATATTTCACAACTTTGTGACAGATTTGTAAAACACCCGTTAGACGTTGTCAGCGTAGGAGATATTGTAGATGTAAAAGTATTGAGCGTAGATGAGAAAAAACAAAGAGTACAACTTACCATGCGTGGAGTAAATGAGTAGTTATTTTTTACAATAAAGGGAGATAATATAAAAATTTTTATATTTAAAAATAAGTTAGTATAGAATGTTTTTTCAAAATATGCTACACTTACAGTTAAATAATAAAGAGATAATGTTTGGATTAATTATTATTAGGAGGAAAAAAGAGTGAGATTAGTTACACGTTCAGACTTTGACGGGCTTGCTTGTGGGGCATTGCTTTTAGAAGCAGGTATTATTGACAGTTGGAAATTTGCACATCCAAAGGATTTACAAGATGGATTAGTAGAAGTAAATGAAAATGATTGTCTTGCAAACGTACCATTTGTAGAAGGTTGTGGATTATGGTTTGACCATCATTCAAGCGAACATGAAAGATTAGAATTAGAAGGCAAATACAAAGGTGAAAGTCGTATGACGCCATCTTGTGCAAGAATTATTTATGAATATTATGGTGGAGAAGAACGTTTTCCACAATTCGGTGAAATGATGGAGGCCGTAGATAAAGTAGACTCCGGAAACTTAACAATTGACGAAGTAATGAATCCAACAGGTTGGATTTTAATCGGATTTCTTATGGACCCAAGAACAGGTTTAGGAAGATGGAGACAATTTTCTATTTCTAATTATCAGTTAATGGAAAAATTAATGGAAGCATGTCGTGCTATGACAACAGAAGAAATTATTGCATTACCTGATGTACAGGAACGAATTGAAATTTACAATGAACAGACAGAAAAATTCAAAGAAATGGTAACAAAATATACAAAAGTAGAAGGTAATGTTATTATTACAGATTTAAGAGGCGTAGACCCGATTTATACAGGCAATCGTTTTATGATTTACAGTATGTATCCGGAACAGAATATTTCGGCATGGATTGTAAGTGGTCGTGGTGGACAAGGATGTTCTGCAGCAGTAGGATATAGCATTATGAATCGCACTTGCGAAGTAAACGTAGGAAGTCTTATGTTAAAATACAATGGTGGTGGACATAAAAAAGTAGGAACTTGCCAATTCAGTAACGAAAATATGGAAACAGAACTTCCAAAAATGTTAGCCGAACTTTGTGAATTAGCAAATAAATAAATATTAGAAAAGACTGGAAACAAAAAATAGTTTTCAGTCTTTTTTTAAAGTAAAACTTTATACACAAATTACTTGCCTCATGGCATATAATAAGTTATAATAAATAGAAAATTATATAAAATTCTTCGGGGCAGGGTGCTTACAAAGAATGTAAAATTCCCGACCGACGGTGATTTGAATTATCAAAAGTCCGTGAGCTACGCAAAGTGGCTGAACTAGTGCAATTCTAGTACCGACAGTAAAGTCTGGATGAGAGAAGAACATAATATATAAATAACAAAGTGTTTATAATATAAATAATATTTTTATAATATTATTTTGAAAAAGTAACATATTTTTCTATGAAAATATATAAATGAGATATTTTGTATTTATTTTATGTAATTACAAATAATTTTATTAAATTCTATTATAAACAAATTTATATAAAAACTGTCCCTAAATCATTTTTTGACTTAGGGATTTTTTGTTCTTTTCATAAAGAATTTCATAATTGTCCTTTATTTTTATATAGGCAATTATGAAAGGATTGCTATGTTCTTGTATAAAGCTAATATAAATTTGAGAAAAAATTTATATTCTGTTTCGAAGAATGAACGAAAAGGAGATTTTATTATGAACACCCAAAAACTCAATGTGCGTTATCTTACCATGACAGGAATGTTATCTGCTATCGGATTTATTCTAATGTATTTTGAAATTAGCGTTCCATTTATGCCAAACTTTATCAAAATGGATTTATCAGAACTTCCTGCATTAATTGGTTCTTTTGCCTTTGGTCCTGTATGTGGAATTTTAATCTGTCTTATAAAAAATGTATTACATCTAACAGTATCAAATACAGCATTTGTAGGAGAACTTGCAAACTTTATTATGGGCGCTGTTTTTGTAGGAACTGCCGGATTTCTTTATGGACGTAAAAAAACAAAAAAAACAGCCTCAATTGCAGCATTTACAGGTGCATTGCTTATGGGGATTGCTTCCATTCCAATCAATTATTTTGTAACATATCCGTTCTATTATAATTTTATGCCAAAAGAAGCAATACTTGCAGCATATCAGGCAATTATTCCATCTATGGGAAGTATTTTACAAAGTTTAATTTGTTTTAATTGTCCATTTACATTTGCAAAAGGTATGATTTCTGTTGTAATTACATTACTTGTATATAAACATTTATCACCGATTTTAAAAGGAAGAACACAATCCTATTATAGTATTCTTTGACATATAGATATTAAAAATGATATAATATGCACGAAGCAATAAGCAAGTGCAAAAAATCAGATAAGAATATGTACTGTGCTTGCATAGTATAACTCTTATCTGATTTTTTGTTATTTGACATAAATTCGATAAAATATAAAAAATGTGAGTTTGTATTTATTTTTAAAATTTATGGAATTTATGTTAGCTACTATAAAATAATTGGAGAAAAAGCATGAACGTAACATTTGATGTAAAATTAACCCCAAAAGACCTTTTTACTTTTAATATGCGTCAGTCGTATCGAGGAATGCAAGGTGTATTATCTATTGTGCTTCCATTACTTTTATTTGTGCAAGCAGGATTAAATTACAAAAATGTAAGTATAGGTACAACACTCTTATATGTGGGACTAGGTACATTATTTTTAGTTTATGTGCCAATTTCTTTGTGGGGACGTGCAAACAAAGCATTAAAAACAAATAGTGCATTGGCAAACACACTTCATTTTACGTTTGCAGAAGATGCTATCTGTGTCACACATGGCAATGAAAAAGCAGAATTTAAGTGGGAAAATATTTACAAAATGATTTCTACGAAATCACAAGTTTTAATTTACACTAATCGTATTAATGCTTATGTAATCCCAAAAACACAGATTACAGAGCAATATACGGAACTTGCAAAACTTGCAAATGTAAAATTAGAAAAACATCGTGTGCAAATGAAATAAGGTAAATTGGGAGAACTAAAAAATATGCAAAAAACAACAATTATCGAAAGTTTTTCGGCAGAAGATACCTTAAACTTAGGTAAAGAAATGGGACAGCTTGCAAAGGCTGGAGATGTTTATACGCTCGTAGGAGATTTAGGTGTTGGAAAAACAGTATTCACACAAGGCATTGCAGAAGGACTTGGAATAGAAGATTCTATTTGCAGTCCTACATTTACGATTGTACAGGTATACGAAGAAGGTCGTATACCTTTTTACCATTTTGACGTTTATCGTATTGGGGATATTGAAGAAATGGACGAAATAGGATATGAAGATTATTTTTATGGAGAAGGACTTTGCATGATAGAATGGGCAAATCTCATAGAAGATATTCTTCCATCTAAAAGAAAAGAAATTACAATCGAAAAAGATTTGGAAAAAGGATTTGATTATCGAAAAATTATAATAAAAGAGGTGATAGTGTGAAAATATTAGGAATCGAAAGTTCAGGACTTGTAGCAAGTATTGCAGTAATGGAAGATGACAATTTGCTTGGCGAATATACCATGAATCATAAAAAAACACATTCGCAAACACTTCTTCCAATGTTAGATGAACTTGTAAAAATGATAGAATTGGATTTAAAAACCATAGATGCAATTGCAGTATCAAAAGGACCGGGTTCATTTACAGGGCTTCGTATTGGTTCTGCGACAGCCAAAGGGCTAGGATTGGCATTAGAAAAGCCTATTATTCCGGTAGAAACCATAGATGCTATGGCATATAATCTTTGGGGTGTTGAAAAATTGATTTGTCCGATTATGGACGCAAGAAATAGGCAAGTATATACAGGATTATATACATTTAAAAACGGCAATTTAATTACACATATACCACAATGTATTGTGCCAATTACAGAAATTATAGAAAACATCAATCAAACAGGAAAAGAAGTGATTTTCTTAGGTGATGGCGTTGTAGTATTAAAACAAGAAATTGCAGAACATATCACAGTACCATATAAATTTGCACCGATTCAAAGCAATCGTCAGCGAGCAGCAAGTGTAGCAGCACTTGGAGCAGTTTTATATCAACAAGGAGTTACAGAAACTGCTGCTGAACACAAACCGGACTATCTTCGTGTCTCACAAGCAGAGCGTGAACTCAAAGAAAAAGAACGGAGTTTTCAAATATGTTAATTCGCCATATGACATCA
>JAFWXB010000038.1 GCA_017523185.1 Lachnospiraceae bacterium
CCTGGTGCAGAAGCAATCAAAGCAACTGTAAAAGAAAAAATGGAATTATTCGGTTCTGTAGGAAAAGCTAACGAATAAGAAACATACATAAAATAATATCTATAATGTATTGTGTATCATTATAGTATATATTAAACTTATAAAAAGAACTTTGTAAGAATTATTCTTGCAGAGTTCTTTTTTACTGAGAATATATTTATCAAATCTATAATTATAATAGGATATTCTCAATTCGTTTTCGTTATAGCTTTAATCAAATATAAAGAAGTTATCTTACTCACTTAAGCTGCATGATTTGAAGTGGAGAACTTATTTAATTCAGTTAAATTAAAAAATTTCTAAATATCTGTTGTATTTCATAATCTGAATGAAAAAAGTATATTTATTTTTCTTTACTATTGCAAAAAAATAGTATATATTAGTTTCGTAATAAAGAATTTATTAAGAATATTTGAAAATATAATAAATTTATTAGAAATACTTATAATTATAAAATGTTTTAGATTAAAATAGGTATAAGAGAAATACAGTATGCGTTTGACATATATAAAAAATGGATAACATAACTATTTGTATTAGGATAAAGAACATAAGAAAGGAACAGTATGAGCGAAATAATAAAATATAATGTAGCAGATATCTTTGGAGAAAATGTATTTAATGATTCTGTAATGCAGGCAAGACTTCCAAAGAAAGTATATAGTAAACTTCATCAAGTAATTGAAGAAGGTAGGGAACTGGATATTGAAACAGCTGATGTAATTGCACATGAAATGAAAGAGTGGGCAATTGAAAAAGGTGCAACACATTATACACATTGGTTTCAGCCACTAACAGGTGTAACAGCAGAAAAACACGATTCCTTTATTACATCTCCAATGCCAAATGGAAAGGTACTTATGAGTTTTTCGGGGAAAGAGTTAATTAAAGGGGAACCGGATGCTTCTTCTTTTCCATCAGGCGGACTTCGTGCTACATTTGAAGCAAGAGGGTATACAGCATGGGATTGTACTTCTCCTGCATTTGTACGTCAAGATGCTGGTGGGGCAACACTTTGTATTCCAACGGCATTTTGTTCTTATACAGGAGAAGCCTTAGACCAAAAAACACCACTTCTTCGTTCTATGCAAGCCATTAGTGAACAATCATTGCGTTTGATTCGACTTTTTGGAAATACAACGTCGAAAAAAGTAATGGCATCCGTAGGACCGGAACAGGAGTATTTCCTTGTAGACAGAGAAAAATATTTAAAACGTAAGGATTTGGTATTTACAGGGCGTACACTTTTTGGTGCAATGCCACCAAAAGGACAGGAAATGGATGACCATTATTTTGGCTCAATTCGTGAACGTGTTGCTGCTTATATGAAAGATGTTGATATTGAGCTTTGGAAATTGGGGGTTTCTTCAAAAACAGAACATAATGAAGCAGCTCCTGCACAACATGAACTTGCACCGATTTATGCACATTGTAACGTGGCAGTAGACCACAATCAACTCATTATGGAAACTTTAAAAAAAGTAGCAGGTCGTCATGGCTTACAATGTTTATTACATGAAAAACCATTTGCAGGTGTCAATGGTTCCGGAAAACACAATAACTGGTCATTAACCACAGATGATGGCATTAACTTATTAGAACCGGGAACAAAACCACATGAAAATATTCAGTTTTTATTGGTACTTACTTGTGTTTTACGAGCAGTCGATAAACACGCAGCACTTTTACGTGCCTCTGCAGCAGATGTAGGAAATGACCACAGACTTGGAGCAAACGAAGCACCACCTGCGATTATTTCCGTATATTTAGGAGAACAATTGGAAGATGTATTGCAACAGTTAATTGATACAGGAACAGCTACACATAGTATCAAAAGACAGCGTCTTTCCACAGGTGTAAAAACACTTCCTGATTTCAGAAAAGATGCAGCAGATAGAAATCGCACTTCTCCATTTGCATTTACGGGAAATAAATTTGAATTTCGTATGGTAGGTTCTATGGATTCTGTTGCACAATCGAATGTCGTATTAAATACGATTGTAGCTGAAGTATTTTCAGAAGTATGTGATATTTTAAGTAAAGCAAAAGAAGAAGGTGGACAAGAAGCATTTGACCTTGCAGTACATGATTTGATAAAAACATATGCAATTGAGCATGAACGTATTGTATTTAATGGAAACGGTTATTCGGAAGAATGGGTAAAAGAAGCAGAACAGCGTGGACTTCCAAATTTAACTTGTATGGTAGATGCCATTCCTGCTTATATTGCACCGGAATCTGTAGCAGTTTTTGAAAAATTTAATGTATTTAGTAAAAGTGAATTGGAATCTCGTGTAGAAATTGAATATGAAATCTATGCAAAGACTTTAAATATAGAAGCAAGAGCAATGATTGATATTGCAACAAAACAGATTATTCCGGCAGTAATTAAATATACAACGGTTTTAGCTGATTCCTATAATTCCGTAAAAATGGCTTGTCCAGACATTCCGGTAAATGTTCAGTTAGAATTATTGACAGAAACATCTAAGTTACTTGCAGAAACAAAATCAGCATTAACACATTTACAGGAAGTTACAGAAAAAGCATTTCGAATGGAACGTGGCGAAGTACAAGCCCATTATTACAGAGATGAAGTAAGTACAGCCATGGAAGCACTTCGTACACCAGTCGATAAATTGGAAATGATTGTAGATAAGACCATGTGGCCAATGCCTTCGTATGGAGATTTGATTTTTGAGGTGTAATTTGAAATAATATAAATAAAAAAAGGATTCTCATTTGAGAATCCTTTTTTGATATACAAGATTAGTCATGTCCAAAAAATCTATCAAAGAAACTATCATGGTTATCAGTTGATGTTCTGGTATCTTCATCCGTTGTAGGTGTATTTTCGCCACCACCGTTTGTATGATTGTCATTATGATTTGTATCATTATTATGGTCATTATTTGTTCCATTATTATGATTTGTATCATTGTTTGGAGTATCTGTTGGTGGTGTAGTGTCTATTGGAGGTGTAATATTGGTGTTATTATCAGGAGTGCTTCCATCATCAATTCCAGGGATTTCTGGAATTTCCGGAATTTCAGGGATAATAACTTCTGTATGTGTACAGATATTATTGATAAACGAATCTGTTGCGATAATATCTCTATCACTTGTATTTGGGTCAGCTCCATAGATATATACTTTTTGCACAACTTGTTCTGCCGGACAATGTGCATTTGCAATCATACCTGTTTCTTGGCAGATATTTAATGTAATATGATTATCGCAAGTTTCTGCTGGAACAGTACCTAAAGCAAAGTATTCTGTGTATACTGTAGAACCGCCTAATGCATGACTACAAGTACCTTGTAATGGTTTACAACCGGATTTATTACAAACAGATGCAGTTGTAATGCCTTCCGGTCTTGTAAAATCTTTATATTCTAATCCGGAATGGATTCGCTTCATAACTTCACGATAAACATTTTTGGTGTAAGCTGTTTCTTTACTTGTCTGTTTGGAGTTATCATCACAGCCACCCCAAATAACACAAGTATAATAAGGGGTATATCCTGCAAACAGAGAATCACGAGTAGAAGTTGTTGTACCGGATTTTCCAGCTTGTGCCATAGAACTTCCAAAATATGCTTTTGTACCTGTACCGGAAGTCATAACATCTTTCATAGCATCTGTTAAAAGCCACGCAGTTGTTTCTTTAATAACAGTATGACGTTCTTTTGTAGTTTTATTATCTAATAAAACATCTCCGTTATGGTCATATACCACAGAATAGAAGCTTGGTTCAATATATTCTCCACTATTTGCAATAGCTGCATAAGCAGCAGTAAGTTCTAAATTGGATACGCCATGTGTTAAACCACCAAGAGAAAGACTTAAGTTAATATCAGATTCTGATAATGTAGTAAATCCAAATTTTAAAGCATATTCATAACCAAGACTTGCACCCATTTGCTGTAATGTTTTTACAGTTGTAATATTATGAGATTTTGTAATGGCTTCACGAAGTGTAGTAAGTCCATAATAACGACCACTACTTGCATTTTTATAACTCTTTCCACCAGCAGAGAACGGAGCATCATCTTGTGTACTTGCAAGTGTATATCCACCGGCATCTAAAGCAGGTGCGTAACAACCGATAATTTTAAAGGTAGAACCAGGTTGTCTTAATGTATCCGTAGCACGATTCCATGTACGATTTCCCACTTTATCTCCACGACCCCCAACTAAAGCCTTTACTTCACCTGTATATTGGTCAATAACAGTAAGTGCTAATTGTGGCTGAAGGGTAATATAAATAGATTCTGAATTTTCTATAATGGTATCTCCAGGCTCTAATACATCTTGTTCATATTTGCGAATTGCTTCATAGCAAGCATCTTCATTAGAATAATTAATGCTAAAATCCTGATTTCCTGTTTTTTTCTTATAATAAGAAAGCATGGTTTGATGACTGTAATTTTTTGTTTTGCCATCTGCTTTTTTTACTTGGAAAGATAAATTAAAAGAATATTCTGGTTTTGTTTCATAGTTACTTAAATCATTTGCTTCTTCATCACAAATTGCTTGCATTGCAAGGTCTTGTGTAGAAACAATGGTAAGTCCACCTTGATAAAGTGCTTTATAAGCATCTGTTTCTGTATAACCTTTATGCTCAACTAAATCTTTTACAACATCTTCAATTAAAGCATCTACAAAATAAGAATTAACCGATGCAGTAGTTGTTTCATTATAAGAAGCAATACGTTCATAAACATCATCAGCCATTGCTTCATCATATTGGCGTTGTGTAATGTAGTTTTGTTCAAGCATATCATCTAATACTTTTTCACGACGTTCTGCATTCTTTTTTGGAAAAGAAATTGGATTGTATCCATATGGATTTTTTGTAATTCCCGCAATGACTGCTGCTTCGGAGAGTGTAAGTTCAGAAACTTCTTTACCAAAATATTTATTGGCAGCAGCTTGAACACCTAATGTATTTGCACCAAGATTGATAGTATTTAAGTAGTTTTCTAAAATCCAATCTTTATCATTTACTTGTTCTTCTAATTTCAATGCTAAATATTGTTCTTGAATTTTACGTTGTAATCTTTCAATGAAAGTAGTTTCGCCTGTCCATGTAGTAAGTACGTTGTTTTTAATAAGTTGTTGGGTAATGGTACTTGCTCCCTCATTAAATTTGCCATTTTTAAGACCGGACACAAATGCACGAACAATACCTTGTGGGTCAATTCCATTATGTTCGTAAAAACGCATATCTTCTACTGCAATAAATGCCTTTTGCATATAAAATGGAATTTCATCTAATGTGACATAGATACGATTTGCCCCCGAACCGACAAGTTTAGTAATTTCTTCGCCATCACTAGAAAGTACGGAAGTAGAATATCCGGTTGGCACAACATCAATTTGAGAGATATCAG
>JAFWXB010000358.1 GCA_017523185.1 Lachnospiraceae bacterium
AATTGGTGGTGGTGTTGTAACAGATTTGGCAGGATTTATTGCAGGAACTTATGGGAGAGGTGTTCCATTTATTAATTATGCAACAACGCTTCTTGCAGCAGCAGATGCATCTGTTGGTGGAAAAACAGCCGTAGATACACCTCTTGCTACAAATTTAATTGGTATTTTTAATCAGCCAAAGAAAGTATATATTGATATTTCAGCATGGGAAACACTTCCGAAACGTGAAGTGATAAGTGGAATGGCAGAAACTATCAAACACGCTTGTCTTGCAAGTAAAGAGATGTTTGCATTTTTAGAAGAACATATGGAAGATATTTTATCTTTTCAGCCGTTTGCCTGTGAATATATTGCAGAAAATAATTGTCAAATAAAATATAAAGTAGTAATGCAAGATGAAAGAGAGGCTGGACTTCGTGAAATTTTAAATTTAGGTCATACCGTAGGCAGAGCTGTTGAAACTGTAAGCGAATATCAATTATTACATGGGGAAGCTGTTGGAATTGGTATGGCAGCACAAGTAATGTTATCCTCAAGACTTGGTTATGTGACAGAGGAAGAAGAACAGCGTGTAATTGCACTTTTAGAGAAAGCAGGATTACCAACAACAATTCCATCGTATATCAATAAAGAACTATTAATTCGTAAATTGTATACCGATAAAAAAGTACATGATGGTAAACTGCGATTTGTAATGCAAAAAGGCATTGGAGATGTTGTGGAATTTTCAAATGGTGTGTTTGCAAAGCCAATTGAAGAAAAAGTAATTCGTGAGATTATTTATCAAATGTAAAAATAATAAGTTTGTTTTGCTTAAGATAATGATAGATATATTTAGTTTATAAGGTATTATTATAATTATAGAATGTGCGTTTGATTATGGAATAATATATAATAATAAAAAATATATAGTTTTTGATGTTCATAAAATATTAAAATTGAGGAGTTACTATGAAAATTTATTTTGCCCCATTAGAGGGAATTACGGGTTTTGTTTTTCGAAATGCATATGAAAAATATTATGGAGGTATAGATAAGTATTTTACACCATTTATTACTCCTCATACAAAGAAAAGTATGGATATGCGAGAAAAGCGAGATATTCTGTTGGAACATAACAAAGGAATTTATGTGGTTCCACAAATATTGACAAATCAAGCAGAAGATTTAGTAAACATATGTAAGGAATTAAAGGAATATGGATATAACGAAGTAAATTTGAATTTGGGCTGTCCTTCAAAAACCGTTACAGCGAAACATAAAGGTTCGGGATTTTTAGAGAATCCGTTAGAATTAGAACGTTTTTTTGATACGTTTTTTGAAAAATCAGATACAAAACTTTCTATAAAAACACGTATTGGAAGATGGGAATTAGAAGAAGCAATGCCTTTGTTTCAAGTATATGAAAAGTTTCCATTTGAGGAAATAATTATTCATGCAAGACTTGGAAGTGAGTTTTATCAAGGAATACCTCATTATGACGTCTTTGAGGAATATGGGACATGGAGTAAACAGTCGTTGTGTTATAATGGAGATATTGTAAACAGACAGCAATTAGATGCATGGAATCAAAAATGGTCATTTTGTGATACATTTATGATAGGCAGAGGGCTAATTGCAAATCCACAAATGTTAGAAACCGTAAGTAATATAAAGGAAAATACAGACAGCAAAATGAATATTGCTTCACAATTATTATATGAAAATCAAAACGAACTTTCAAATAATGATTTGAAGCATATCAGTTATCAGAACTGTGAATTACAGGAAATATTTGACAGTAAGAGATTCTTGGAATTTCATAATGCATTAGTACATGGATATGCTGAATATTTATCCGGTGACCGTAATATATTATTTCGCATGAAAGAATTATGGAGTTATTGGGCAAAACAATTTACAGAAGGTGAAAGCTTTTTGGATACGAACAATTCTGATAATAAAAATCAAATGAAATTAATAAAAATGATAAAAAAGACCAATACTCTAAAAGAATATCAGTCTTTGGTAGAACAACTTATTTGTTAAATCGTCTATATAATTACAATTTTACTTGTAAACTCATTAAGAGGTTTTTGTTGTGTTTTTTGTGCAAGTAGTTGGTAGTAAATAGAAGAAGCAAATAAGTCTTTTTCAAACATATGATAAGCGTTTGGTGATAAAATACGATGAGCATCAGCTACTTTTGTAACAATAGGAATATTCGTATTCTTTTTTATCATGGAAAGTAAAGGGGAAGATGTTTGCTTAAAACCTAATACTCGCAAATAGGGTGTTATATTTGTGCAGATATAATCTGTTTGATAAATATTTAACAATATATGGAGCAATGTGCGACTAATACGTGTATGTGTTAATTCTTTAGATTTTAATAATTCGCAAAAAGAATGAATATTTGTATATTGTGGTAAGTGTTTTTTGATTTTATTGGACATCTCTTTTGTGCAATCGGCAAAGTTGGAATATCCTTCATTTTGTAAAGTTAATAGATGATAGCCAAGTATGCTTGACAAATCATCTTCTTCTAATAGTGCATTTTGAGAAATAATATCTGCTAAAATGGGAAGTACAGGTTCCGGTATGGAAGTTGAAAGTGTTTCCACGATATCGTGTATTGTTAAAGATTGGTTTTTGCTTTGGGTATGTTTTTCTGTATTCATATTATTTGAGAATACATTATGCATTTGTGTTTGTAATTTTGTTTCAGAAAGAATATTTTTTGTATTTATTGTATCATGGTTTTGTATTTGTTGGATATTTGCATTAAATAATAATTTTCGTATTCCTGTAGCCGAAGGTAATATATTTTCTAAAGAAGTATCATGATATCCTGCTCCTTTTCTTTGAATTAAAATAGGTATAATTTTTGATTTTATGGTTTGTAAGGCTTTTAAGTATTCAATTCCAAGAATATTGTTAGGGGAATCCAATAAATTATTTAATTCTAACTCACAGATAGAATCTGAAAGACAAGGAAAAAGTGCTTGTTTTCGAGCAACAGGAAAGGAAACGCCTTTTTTTAATGCATTTGATAAAAGTATTTGATATTCATTTGGTTCTTGCACAAGAATATTAGAAATTTGGAGAAGTGCTTCTAAATTTGAAGACTCTGCACCAAACCCCAAATGAGTTACAACACCTGTATTTTCGAATAATTGCACACCACTTTTGGCAAAATATTCGGCAGAAGCTGTTGCCCAAAGTGTTGGAAGTTCTAATACAAGGTCTGCACCACAAGAAAGAGCCATTTTTGTACGGGTATATTTATCACAAAGAGCAGGAACACCACGTTGTACAAAGTTTCCACTCATTGCAATAATAATATAGTCTGCATTTGTTTGTTTGCGAAGTTCGTTGATTTGGTATGCATGACCTTTATGAAATGGGTTATATTCGGCAATAATACCAATTATTTTCATATTATTTTTAGATGGTAAATTCTTAGAAATTATATGATATAAGATATTACCATATTCCTTTCTTAAGTTTTTATATAAATATAATAAAATTCTTTTTGTATCATAGCATGATTTGAAATGCGTGGCAAATTGTATTTTTTTTGTATATTTTCAAAAACCTTATAACTTTTGTATTTTTTGTACTTGTAACTATCGAAAATTGAGGGTATAATCTAATTATTATAATAGTATTGCAAAATATTATTGTAACTGTTCAGTATAGGATAAATAATCTTTATTTTGTCCGTAAGAATATGATTTCAATTTAAACACGTCTTATTACCAATATTGAGGTCATAGATTTGAAAATCGCAATTATGAAGGTACTGAATAATTACATATTATAAAAAAAGGAGAGGTTAACAATGAATGTATTAGTTATCAACTGTGGTAGTTCTTCATTAAAGTATCAATTAATTAACTCTGATACAGAAGAAGTTTTAGCAAAGGGGCTTTGCGAAAGAATTGGAATTGACGGACGTTTGGTATACCAGAAAGCAGGTCTTGATAAAGAAGTAACAGATGCTGCAATGCCAACGCACAAACAGGCAATTCAGATGGTATTAGATGCACTTGTAAATGAAAATACAGGAGCAATTGCTGATTTATCTGCAATTGATGCAGTAGGACATCGTGTTGTACATGGTGGTGAAAAATTTGCTACATCTACTGTACTTACAGATGAAGTTATTGCAGTTATCGAAGAATGTAATGACCTTGCACCACTTCACAATCCGGCAAACTTAATTGGTATCCGTGCTTGTCAGGAACTTATGCCAAATGTACCAATGGTAGGTGTATTTGATACAGCATTCCATCAGACAATGCCGGATGTAGCTTATATGTATGGTCTTCCATATGAATATTATGAAAAATACAGCGTAAGAAGATATGGTTTCCATGGTACAAGCCACAGCTATGTTTCTAAACGTGCAGCTGAAATTCTTGGAAAAGATTATGAAGATTTAAAGACAATTGTTTGTCACTTAGGTAATGGTGCAAGTATTTGTG